>NZ_JAGHEW010000090.1 GCF_017889095.1 Thomasclavelia sp.
TAAGTAAAAGTGCTTATGATCTAACTTATAAAAATCCTAAAAGTATTGAACAAACATTATACACTTTAGGAGAAATCGAATATGTTAATATTGTTACGCAAAATGATGAAATCAGTGGTTAGAATGAAAAGTAAAATTATTTATTTACTAACAGCACTAGCTGTAGTGCTTGCTAGTATAACATTATATCGAATCGATGTTAAAACAACGCGAATTCATCAGCATTTAGATTCACGCTATCAAGATCAGACAACTAGTGATGACCAGTATTATCTACCAATAATTACTATTGATACTAATAATCAAACCATACCGGGAAGTCCTTTAGGTAATGGAAACTATGAACTTTCTACGACAGGTGAGGATTTTATTATTGGTGATTTTACTTTGATCGATAACCAGAGCGGGAATAATCAATTAAGTGATCAAGCGGCTGTTAATAGTAAGATCAAAGTTGGTTATCGGGGTAATTCATCACGACATTTTGATAAAAAATCATATTCTTTACATTTGATTGATCAAGATGGTAAAGAAAATAAACAAGAGCTGGCGGGAATGTCTAGTCATAGTGAATGGGTGTTAAATGGACCATTTTTAGATCGAACTTATTTACGTAATTATTTGTGTATGAATATTGCTGGAGAAATCATGGAATATGCTCCTAATGTTCGTTTTTGTGAATTGTTTATTGATGGTAAGTATCAAGGTTTATATCTTTTGATGGAAACAATTACTCGTGGTGAAGGTCGAATTGAAATTAATAAAACTGATGAAAATGCTGATTTAACTAGCTTTATTGTTCGTTGGGATCGCCAAGGTAAAGGTGATCATGAAATTGATAATTTTACGTATTATACCTATCAAAGTGATATTTCTGCTTTAGATATTCGTTATCCGGGTAAAAATACAATCACTGATGGTAAAGCTGATTATATCAATAATCAAATTAGTCAAATCGAAAAAATGCTTTATTCAGCTAGTTTGTATGAAGAAAGCTATAATGATTTAATTGATATTAATTCTTTTGCACAATATTTTATCATTAATGAGTTTTTTCGAAATGTTGATGCTGGCTGGTTTTCAACTTTTTATTATAAAGATGTAAGAGGAAAAGTAAAAACTGTTGTTTGGGATTTCAATAATGCTTGTGATAATTATGCTCAGACGATTAATAATGAAATCGGTTTTTCGATGCATAATGCGCCCTGGTTTAATCAGTTAATCAAAGATGAAGAATTTGTATCATTAGTAATTAGTCAATATCATCGGTTGCGTAAAAGTGTTTTAGCGACTGATTATTTGCTTGAATATATCGAAGCTACCGATAAATGGCTTACTAAAGCAATTAAACGTAATGATCAAATTTGGGGGTATGTCTATGATTTAAATAATTATAATCCTGATAATTATTTAATCCCTCAAGATCGGAATTTTACTAGTCATGGAGAAGCAATTGAAGAATTAAAAGAATTTATTGTAAAACGTGGTAAATGGCTTGATGAACATATTGATTCATTATATCAATATTGTGCTGAATCTAAAAATGCTAACGAGTTACTTAGATAGGGGATCAAAATGAAAAAGTTTTTATGCTTTGCTCTTGCAATTTTAATTTTAATACTTTCATTAAATTATTTAATTTATTATCAAGGCTATTATCTGAATCTAAATCCTGATGCTAAAATCACGGCTGATTTTAAAGTGTCTGGCAAAAAGATTTTAATTAATCAAGATGGTAAATATTCACAATTAGCGATCAAAGGTGTTACTTTACCAAGTTACATTCCTAAACATCATGGCAGTGACTTTGCTATCGATTATGACACTTATTATCATTATTTTGAACTAATTAGTGAAATGGGTGCTAATACGATTTTGATCTATACTATTTACAATGATAGTTTTTATGATGCTTTTTATGACTATAATCGCAAAAATAAAGAACTTTTATATTTACTTCAAGGTTTACAAGTTTCAGATTATGCTAATGATTCAAGTGAAGATGCTTATGGCAAAGAGTTTTATTATAGTTTAAAAGAGGATGGTTATGAAGCTATTGATGTTATTCATGGTAAAAGAATCATCAGTGCTAATCAAGATAAAGGCAGCGGCTATTTTAATAAAAATGTTTCCCCCTGGGTAATTGGTTATATTATTGGTAATGACTGGAACGGAGAAACGATTGCTTATACCAATCATCAAGATTATGAAACTAGCTATCAGGGAACTTATATTTCTACTAATAGTAATGCCAATGCATTTGAAGTGATGATTGCTAAAGTGATGGATTCGATGATTGAATATGAAAGTAATAAATATAAAACTCAACGCTTAATTACGATGGCTTCATCGTTGAATTGTGACCCGTTTGAATATCAAGCTTATTATGCTAGTCAAATGAATAAAGTAGCTTCAATTGATATTAATAATTTTGTTGTTGAAGATGCTTATTTAAGCGGGGTCTTTGCATCGTATAGTATTTATGATTTTTATGACTCTTTTTATGAATATTTTAGCGCAGATCAAAAGACTAAAATAGCTGATATTTTAAGCAATTTAGATACTACTAATTTTTATACATGTTATGGCAGTTTATTATCTAACTATCATAGTATGCCGGTTGTGATTACTGGTTATGGCTTTTCAAGTTCTAGGGGAAGTGAAAGTGTTGATGGTCCATTAAGTGAAGCCCAACAAGGAAAGGCACTGATAAATACTTATCAAGATCTGATTAATAGTGGCATTGATGGAGTCTTAATTGATTCCTGGCAGGATAGTTTTGATAAACGGATGTGGAATACAAGCTATGCAATAGGTGTTAATAATACTTATAATTGGCATGATATTCAAAGTGAAAGTACTGGTTTTGGCCTATTGACTTATAAAACTAATGAAAATTTAATTGATGGAAGTAACAAAGATTGGCCTGAAAAAACAGTTATTAGTGATAATTCAATTAAAATAAGTGCTTTTTATGATGAAATAGGTCTTTATTTATATTTAGAAGGTCAAGATGTTTTAACTAAAGATATTTATATTCCTATTGATGTTACTGATAAAAGTGGTAGCAATGTTGATAACGAACGTAATTTGTCTTTTTCCAGAAATGCAGATTTTTTACTTAAAATCAATAAGGAACAAAGTGAGCTGTTAGTGCAAAGTCGTTATGAATCATTAAGAGCTAATTATTTATATCAAATCGAACGGCAAGATCCTTTTATTGAATATCCAAGCATTGATGAAGCTAAGTTTGTTGCAATTAAGATGATTTGTGAAAACAAAAATTTAGTTCATCAAGATTACAGTGATGAACAATTATATGAAATGCGAAAATCACCAGTTTATCCAACGGGAATTTTAAATCAAGGGGCAAAGGATGATGCTTTAACGGATCTGGCTTATGGTAAAAAGGGAATTGAAATTAGGATCCCTTGGCAAATGTTGAATTTTTATGATCCAACTAATAATTTAGTTCATGATGATTATTATGAAAACTATGGTGTCATTGGACAAGAAATTTCTAAAATTTATCTTGGTGCTGGTTATGGTGATAAAACAATTAAGATGAATGAATTTAAGTTAGATAGCGATTGGAATTTTGAATATCATGAGCATTTAAAAGAATCATATTATCTTATTAAAGATTTTTGGAGTGATAAATAATGGGGTTTAATGTAAATACATTGATGTATGGATATTTATATATTTGTGTCTTTTTATTGCTTTATAATATTATTTATATATTTCGAAGCAAATTGATTAAAAAGATTCATCAGGATAAAAAGCGAGATTGGGAAAAACAAATCCTGTATCAGTTTATACACCTTAATAATGATGATCAAATAAGTGACGAACATCGTCTTAAATTATTAAAAAAGTTAGTTAAGATCAATGAATTATTACCATATCATGATGCTTTAGAAAGTTTAAAAGAGCAGCCAAATTTTTCTAAATATATTGAAAATCTAGGAACGATTTATCAACAGCTAGCTTATAGCTACAGTAAAAAAGATAATATGAAGCGAGCATTTTTTGCTTATTTTATCGCTAATTATCCCGTTAAATCTAGTGATAATGAAATGCTGATTACGATTTTATTAGGTTATTTAGATGATTCGACTATTTATTGTCGGGAAAATGTTTTAAAAGCTATGTGTACTTTAGGAAATGAACAGGCAGTTGAAAATACTTTGAGTTTATTTAATCAAAATCAGTGGTTTCATCATCAAAAATTAGTAGCTGATAACTTAGCTAAGTTTACTGGTAATCAGGAAAGCTTGATGAAACAGTTATGGAAACATAAAAATGACTGGAATGAAAATATCATGGTTGCCATTGTTCAATTTATTTCACTTGCCAATGGCTCATTTCAAGAAACATTTTTTGCATATTTAAATGATGATCGGGGTCAAATTGAAATTAAGCTTGCCATCTTAAGATATTTTAGAACCCATTATTATCAGCCGGTTGTCCCTTTATTATATGCTTATTTAAATGAAAATGATTATAATGAAAACTTAACGATCGTTGCTGCATTTGTGTTGGATCATTATCCTAGTAAACAGACAATTGCTGTTTTAAAACAGGCATTATACCATCCTAACTGGTATGTTCGTTATAATAGTGCGTCATCATTAATTAATTTAAAAGTATCGTTATCGGATTTAAATGATGTTTTAAATGGTGATGATCGTTATGCCAAAGAAATTTTGACTTATATGTATGAAAAGGAGGTTCTTCATGAAAGAAATCGAAATATTTCTAAATTGTGTTAATCTCTTTTTCCTTGTTTATTTACTTTTATATACAACATATTTATTTTTGTCAGTTTTAGTTGGGGCTTTTGAATTATATAAAAAACAGCAACGTTATATGGTTCGTAATCAGTTAAAACATGAATATTATGTACCCGTATCATTATTAGTACCAGCTTATAATGAAGAAGTCACGATCGTTGATAGTATTAATTCACTAGTCCAGTTAAATTATAATTTATTTGAAATCATCATTATAAATGATGGTTCTAAAGACAATACTTTAAATAAATTAATTGAAGCTTTTTCTTTTGTTGAAGTAAAACGTCCGATTCATATTGCTTTAAAAACAGCTAAATTGAAAGCTGTTTATGAAACTAGAATCAATGGCGTTTCAGTTACTTTGATTGATAAGGAAAATGGCGGTAAGGGTGATTCGTTAAATATGGGGATTAATGCTTCAAGATTTCCGTATTTTATTTGTATTGATGCCGATTCAATGTTACAAAAAGATTCATTAGAAAAAATTGTCCAGCCACTGATGGAAGATGATCGCGTTGTGGCTGTTGGCGGTTTAATTCGGGTTGCTCAGTGTGTGGAAATGAAGGATGGTGAAGTAACTCATTACCGGATGCCTATAAATCCTATTTTAGGTATGCAGGTAGTAGAATATGATCGTTCTTTTCTAGCTTCAAGGATATTGATGGATCAGTTTAATGGGAATTTAATTATTTCTGGTGCTTTTGGTTTATTTAAAAAAGATGTTGTAGTTGCTTGTGGCGGTTATGATAGTCATACTTTAGGTGAGGATATGGAATTAGTTGTGCGATTGCATGTGTTTTGCCGTAATAATATGATCGATTATGCAATCAAATATGAACCAAATGCAATTTGCTGGTCGCAGGCACCGGGCAGTTTAAAAGATTTAGTAAAGCAAAGACGACGCTGGCACTTGGGATTGTTTCAGTCAATGTTAAAGCATTATAAGATTTTTTGCAATTTCCGTTTTGGTTTAGTCAGTATCATATCATATATGTATTATTTGCTTTATGAATTATTGTCGCCAGTAATAGAGGTATTAGGGATAACAACGATCATTATTTCTGGCTGCGTTGGTTTATTAAACCCAACTTTTATGATTAGATTTTTACTATTGTATTCGTTATATGGAGCAATTTTAACTATTACCGCTTTTTTTCAACGGATTTATACTCAAAATCTCAGAATTTCTTTATATGATACGATTAAAGCAGTAATTATTTGTATTTTAGAAAATGTCTTTTTTAGATATGTTTTATCATTTATTCGAGTTACTTCTTTTATTGGTTATCGTAAAAAGAAAAATGTTTGGGGTTCAATTCAACGTTTTGATCAAAAAACATTTAAATAGTGGAGGTGATGAAATTGAAATTTTACCATAAATCTAGTTATCAAAGAATTTCTTTGGTGGCCAAAATAATGGCAATCATTACTTTTACAATTTTAATTATTTTTTCAATTATTTTAATAAGAGATAAATTACTTAATAATGCTAAAGAGATGGGAATTGAATTAGCGAAAAGTTATGCAGTCGAAGAAAATAGCCGGATTGATTTTTATGCAATGCTGTTGGATCTAGAATCTAATTATATTAATGAAAATATTCAAAATAACAGTGATGAAATTCAAACGAATTTAGAGAAATATTCTAATAATTTAAATGCTTCTTTAGGAAGTGATATTATTGATCTTTATGCTGTTATTGATGGAAAGATTATCGCTGCTAATCCTTGGCAAGGTGACGATAAATATGATTATCAGGTAACTTCATGGTATCAAAAAGCACTTGATAATAATGGTGAAGTTATTTATACCGATGTATATAATGATGTGATTACTGATCAAAAAATGATCACTTTAGCTAAAAAAATCACTGGTGATGGAAACGTTTTGGCCTTTGATATCACCCTAGACAACTTTTATATTGATAAAGATGCCAACACACTGCCGTTAAATAGCCAGTATTATTTGTTTGATTCCAATAATAATTTAGTTTACAGTTTTGATGAATCAAATTTTGAATCAATTAAATCACTAAAAGATTTAGCTGATAAAATGCGCGATGATACTAGTAAAACAACGGAAAATTTATTTTTGGAAGTAGCTGGCCAAAATAATGCTGTTTATGTTTATACTATGAGTAATGGCTGGATCTCGGTAATGTGTATTCCTATTGATAGTATTTTACAAGATGGCTGGAATTTGGCCATAGTTTTGTTATTAATTATCGGGATGATTTTTGTGGTTATCGCTGGTTATACGACGATTAGAAGTTATTTAGATAATAAAAAAAATCGTTATATTAATGAAACATTACAGCTTCTAGGAGATACGTATTATGCTATCTATCGAATTGATTTTATTAAGGGCACTTATCAAACTATTAAATGTCATGATTCGGTCAAAGAACAAACTGGCAAATCTGGCAGTTATTTGGCTTTAATGGAAACAATGAAGCAAGTAGTTGAAGAAGATACATATAAGCAGTTTAAAGAAAGCTTTGCTCTTAATAACATCCAAAAAATGACAAGTGAAGGAATTAATGATTTTGGTGGTGATTATATCCGTAATTTTGATGGTGATCATCGCTGGGTTCATGCCCGAATCATTTATGATAAATCATTAGGTGTTAATGAAGTAATTATGTGTTTCCAGGAAATTGATAAAGAAAAACGAAAAAGTTTACAGCAGTTAGAGTTATTAAAAGGAGCTTTAGCAACTGCCAACAATACAGTAGAAAAGAAACTTAGATTTTTTAATAATGCTTCGCATGATATGCGAACGCCATTAAATGGAATTATTGGTTTTGCTAATCTGGCATTAAAAGAGCCGATTGAAAATGAAAAAATTAGTAATTATATTGATAAGATTGCAAAATCAGGCACACAGCTTTTGAAATTAATTAATGATATTTTAGAAATGTCCCGCTTAGAACAGGGTAAAGGCGATTTTTTAAACTATCAGCCAATGAATATTTGTGATTGTATTAATGAAAGTATTTCATTATTTGATGTAATAGCAAAAAAAGAACATAAAACAATTACTTTTACTAATCAAGTTAATCATAAGATAGTTAATTGTGATTGGGATCGATTATTACAAATTGTTAATAATTTACTTTCTAATGCTTTAAAATACAGTAAAAATGGCGCTAAAGTTGATATTGATCTAGTTGAACGTGATCATCATAATAACCATAGTAAATATCAGTTAGTTATCAAAGATACGGGAATTGGGATGTCAAAAGAATATTTAAATAAACTATATGATCCCTTTACTCGAGAAACTGTATTTACAGCACGTAATGTACAAGGAACCGGGTTAGGAATGCCAATTGTTAAAACATTAATTCAACAGATGTCTGGAGATATTAGTGTCCAAAGTGAATTGAATAAAGGAACTACTTTTACAATTACTCTGCCACTTCAAATTACTAACGAAAAAATAGAAGTAAAAGAAGAAAAAGAAGTGGATCAAAATTTCTTAGTGGGAAAAAGATTTTTGTTGGTTGAAGATAATGAAATCAACATGGAAATTGCTACTGAAATGTTAGAAATGATGGGAATTGAAATCATTAAAGCTTATGATGGTTTAGAAGCGGTGGAAATTTTTAATGATGCTGCTATTGGCAGTATTGATGCTATTTTAATGGATATGCAAATGCCAAGGATGGATGGCTGTGAGGCCACTAAACAAATTAGAAGTTTGCTTAAAGATGATGCTAAAACAATTCCAATTATTGCCGTTACTGCTAATGTGTTTGCAGAAGATGTAGCTAAGACAACAGAAGCTGGAATGAATGATCATATTGCTAAACCGATAGATTATAACCAGTTAGTTGAAGTATTAAGAAAATATTTGAATTAAATCGGCAAACTTGCCGATTTTTAGTTTAATTAGGGGATATTTATTAATTATAGCAAAGAATTAATAATTAAAATTATTAATTAAGGTAATTGGTAATGAAATTAAGAATATTTAAGTGAAATTAAGTAAATTTAATATCTAGTTTTAGTAAATATATTGTAATAGGATATATTAGATGATATTGTTTTTTTGTGGGCTACAAAAAAAACAAGGAGGAAAACGAATGATGGGACGAATCAAAAAAACGTTCATAGTTATTATAACTATGACGCTAGTTTTAGGTGTCTTTTCAAGTATTAAAGCTATAAAGGCAATTAATACTAGATATGAAATTTATCCTGAACCCCATAAGATAACTTATCAAAGTGGTGACTTCATTTTAAAAGATCAAGTAAATGTTGTCTATGAAAAGGGAATAGATTTAGACACACAAAACCGTTTGAAAGAAGTTACCGATTTAAAAGGGTTATCAGTTACAACTGCTAACCAGATAAATGCTAAGATGACAAATATATTAGTGGGAATCAAAGGCTCAAACGGATATGTTGATAACTATGTTAAAGAACATGGAAGTTATGCAGCTGATTTATTTGACCAGCTTGATGCCTATTATATGCAAGTAAAGGATGGGACAATCGTTATTTTAGCTAAAGACAGTGATGCTGCCTTTTATGGTCTAACAACACTATATTTGGTTATTAAGCAGTTAGAAAGTTTAACGATTAATAATTTTACTATTGAAGATTATAGTGATGTTGCTAGTCGAGGATTTATTGAAGGTTACTATGGTAATCCCTGGTCAACTAAAGATCGAGTTGATTTAATGAAGTGGGGTGGCTATTATAAGTTAAATTCTTATTTTTATGCGCCTAAAGATGATCCTAAACATAATTCTAAATGGCGGGAGTTATATACTCCAGAGGAAATTGAAACTAAAATTAAGCCCTTGGCTAAAGCTGGAAATGAGTCTAAATGCCGTTTTGTATTTGCTTTACATCCATTTATGAATAGCCCAATTAGTTTTACTAAAAGCAAATATCAAAATGATTTAGCTATATTACAAGCAAAATTTGAACAGGTGATTAAAGTCGGAGTTCGACAAATTGCTATTCTAGCTGATGATGCTGCCAATTTTAATGGTACAGGTGATTTAGGCGGTAATAATTATCGGCGATTGTTGGAGGATATGACCAAATGGCTTAAAACATTACAAAAAGACTATCCTGATTTAAAACTAACATTACCATTTTGCCCAGTTGAATATGGTGGTAATGGTCAAAATTATTATCGTGATTTTCCCGAAAATGTTCAAATTATTATGACTGGTGGTAAAGTTTGGGGTGAAGTTTCAAATAAATTTACGACTACTTTTACCAAAAATACGAATCGTGGTCCATACATGTGGATCAATTGGCCATGTACTGATAATTCAAAAAAACATCTGATTATGGGAGGCTATGATACTTTTTTACAACCCGGTGTTGAACCTAAAAATATTCAAGGAATTGTCTTAAATCCGATGCAACAATCACAGCCAAGTAAAGTAGCTATCTTTGGCAATGCTTGTTATTCATGGCATATTTGGGATAGTAAAGAAAAAGCAGATCAAACCTGGGAAAATTCGTTTAAGTATGTTGATCATAATTCACCAATTGACACCGATGCTTCTAAGGCTTTAAAAGAATTATCAAAGCACATGATCAATCAGGCTATGGATGGTCGTGTTACTGCTTTACAAGAATCAGTTGTTTTAAAAGATAAACTTAATCGTTTTAAAACAAAATTAGCTAATGACAGTATCGATGAAAAAGATATTGATGAATTGATTGATGAATTTAAGATTTTACAAACTGCTGTTGCAACTTATCGTTTACAAGGTAATAAAGAAATAAAAGACCAGATTATTTATTGGTTAGATTGTTATGATGATACGACTTTGGCGGCAATTGCTTATTTAAATGGCATCAAAGCAATTTTAAATAATGATACAAATGGTATATTGCAGTTTAATAATGAAGGTAAAGCGGCTTTTGATCGTTCAAAAACACATGGTTTTAATTATGTAAATCATCTACAATATGCCGAGGTTGGAGTACAGCATATAGTACCTTTTATTAAAACAATGGCACTTCATGTATCAAAGTATGCTCAAATTGCGATGGATCCTGAAAAGATAGTTAAAACTTTTATTACTAATCGTCAAGATACTCCAGTTGGTAATCTTGATAATGTATTTGATGGTAAAGATAATACTAATATTAGTTATCAATCGCCGGCTCAAATCTTAAAGGATGATTATGTTGGTGTTAAGTTCAATAAAAACATAGATATTGAAAATTTACGCTTTTTATTAGGCAATGGTAAAAATCATTTTGATCGAGCTAAACTGCAATATTCTAATGATGGTAAAGATTGGCAAGATTTAAAGCTAGTCAAAATGAAAAATGAATTTATTGCTAGCATGGGAAAATATTTAGAAGTGGATATTAAAAAAGAAAACTTACCTAAAGATTTTAAAGCCATGGCAATTCGTTTGCTGGCTATGGAAAATAATCAGTTAGATGCTTATTTAAATGTCCATGAAATCCAAATTAATAAAGCAGATATTAGTGGTAAATATTCAACTAATCGAGATTTAATGAATGAAACTGATTTTAATGTATTAATGGATGGACAAAACGGTAACAACGGCAATCAAGAAATTTGGCTATCAGTAAAAACAGGAAATGATCGTGATAAATTACCAAAAGATAGTTATTTAGCGTATACATTTGCAAGTAAGCAGAAAGTATCTGCTGTTTATTTTGCTCAAGGTGGAAGCGCTAACAATGACGTGATCAAGGATGGTTTGTTGCAATATTTAGATGATGATAATAAGTGGCAAACCATCAATAAAATTAATAGTGATAAAGTTCAAACTTTTGATTTGAGTTTACAAGATATCGAAACTACAGCTTTACGGATATTAAATAACAAAACTGAAAATGTCTGGTGGCGCATTGGTGAATTTAGAGTCGAGGTTGATAATGGTATTAATAAACCGTTAGAATATAACATTATTAAAACTAATCGCTGGCAAGTTCATCAAGGCCCAGAGACAAATTTATTTGATGGTAAAGAGAATACTTTTGTCTGGTATGATCCTGATGGTAAGGAAAATACTACAAATGATGATTTTTTAGAAAATGATTTTATAGGATATGATTTTAAAAAGATTGCTTTATTAGATAGTGTTCATATTGTTGTTGGAAGTGGTGATAAAGATAAGATTACTAAATATGCAATTGAAACATCTTTGGATAATCAAATTTGGACTCCAATTAAAGGCTATGATAATTATCAAGGTAAAAATAGTGGCAAGGATATTATTGATATTAAATTAGATGGTTTAAAGGCAAGATATATTCGGATACGCAATTTAAAACGACAAGATAATTGGGGTAAATTTAGCGAGTTCACGGTTAAAGAAGTAGAAACGGGTACTTTAGATTATGTCTATACTAATGTTGATCAAATACCAGTTTTATCGTTTTTAAAAGAAGGAACAGCATGGCTAACACCAGCAAAAGTAAGTTTAAAGCCAAATCAGTACATTGGTATTGATTTAAAAAATATTAAACATATCAATGATCTTGATGTTAGTGATCAGGGATTAAAATTGCAAGTTTCTAAAAATGAGATTGAGTGGTTTGATTATAACGATTTGCAAGATGCCCGTTATATTAGATTGATTAATTTGACTGATCAAACAGCTAATTTGGATTTAACTAAACTAAAGGTTTCGTTTAATTATATTGGTGATAAAAAAGTTGAAAGTAATTTTGCTAATAATCAAGCAGCCGATGATATGCGCAGTGCCAATACAGTTAATAATGTTTTTGATGGTAATTTAGCAACGATTGGTATGATCAATGGTCCTCAAGAAGCTGGTAAGCAAATTACTTTTGATTTAGGTCAAGTGATTGATTTTAAATCAATTCGTTATTATATTAATGAAAATCAAATGAATTATTTACGTGATGCCAGTTTTGAAGTATCTGTAGATGGTCATAGCTGGGATAAAGTGGTGCATGTAGGTAAAAAAGTAGATAATGTTTTTAATACTACAACTGCTAAAGATATGCAAAATATTACGTTGTATCATGATAATCAAAATCCTGGTTATATGTATCAAGAAGCAACCGGATTAAATGTAAAGGGACGGTATCTTAAAGTTACGCCAACTTCTAGTTATTCACATCGCTGGGTTGGTTTTAATGAAATTCAAATTAACGGCGGTACATATCTTTCTCCAGAAGTTAATCGTGATATTATTAGTGATGCTGTGGAAGAAAAAGGAAAGATCCCTTCTAATATGATAGATAAAGATTATACTACAAGTTATCGTTCAAGTAAGGCTAATAGTTCATTTACTTATCATATTTCAAAGCCAAAAGATCTTAGAACTGTTCGTATTGTTCAAATTGGCAAGAGCAGTAATGCTAAAGTTACTGGACATGTTTATCATGGCCAGGAAATAAAAACAATTGATTTAGGTACTTTAAATCAAACTATTAGTGAGTTTGTCATTCCTGAAGGAATGGTTTACAAAGATATTCAAGTAGCTTGGGAGGAAAATATCCCTGAAATATTAGAAATTGCGTTATATAAAGAGGTGACTGATGTAACAAAGCCTAAAGAAACATTAAAGGCATTATTAGCCAATCAGCAAGATGTTTCTAATTGGACCAGTTCTAGTGTAGAGCGATATCAAAGTGCCTATCAAGTAGGAAAAGAGGTTTATGATAATCCTTATGCCTCTAAAGATAGCATCGAAATGGCGATTGGATTGTTGAATGGCGCGATTAATAATGTTAAAGAAAAATATACTGATAGTAAATTAGCTACTTTAATTAAACAGGCAATTACTAATGATAATGGATATTATACCGTTATTTCTTATAACAATTATAGTTTTGCGATTTCATCAGGAAAAGCAGGATTAGAAAATATTGATGATTTATCAAAGGCTGATGGTCAAAAGCTGGTTAGTGAAATTGAAAAGGCTCAGGAAAATTTAGTTTATAGTATGGTATTTAGAGAACAAGCTCAGCTATTAGTTGATGAAGAATTGGCTTTGGGTGATGATATTTATTCTAAAGAGACACTTAGTGCTTATCAAAAAGCAAAAGATGCCCTAACCAAAGCCATTGTACAGGATAAAGAAGCAACTGATCAAAAAAATAGAGTTGCTCCAGCTACATTTAAACAGTTAATTGATGAATATCATCAAGCTAAACAACAATTAGAAATCTCGGCTAAAGCAACATTGCAGGCCTTGATTGATGAATTGGCAACATATAATAGTGAGTTATATGAACCAGCTAGTTTCACTGCTTACCAAGAAGCAGTGAATAAAGGTAAAGAGATAATTAATCATGCTTCAAATAATGAAATCGTGGCTCAAATTAAAGAAATTCTGGCTCAAAAAGCTTTATTAAAAGGTAGTCAAAAAGGATTAGAAGCGTTAATTAAAGAAATGGAAGAGCTTGATGGCAGTAAATATACTGAAACATCATATCAAAATTTAATGGCAGTGGTAGCTAAAGCTAAAGAAGTTAAAGATGAAAATGAGTTTGCAAATTATATACAGGCACTTATTAATGCCAAAATTAAATTAGTAAATGTTGATGCTTTAAATAAACAAATTGCTATAGTTAATGCTCTTGATAGTAATTTATATACTAAAGCTTCTTATCAATTAGTAAAAGATGCATTAAAACAATCTCAAATAGTTTTAAAAAATGGTTCTCAAGAAGATGTTGATGCCATGATACAAAGTTTAATTAATGCTGTTAATCAATTAGAATTAAGCGGTTTACAAGAATATCAAAAATATATGCATACCATTGATTTAAAATCAGATGAATTATATACTCCAGAAAGTTATCAAATATATTTAGAAGCCTATAATAATTTGAAAAACTTAGGTGATGATATCTCTTTAAAAGATTTTATAACAGTGAAAACCAGGTATGAAGAAGCAATCCAGGCATTAAAGTTTAAAGGAGCAAATTATAATCATGTACACTTAGTTTTAAATCAAATTCCAGATGATTTATCAGGATTTGATCAAATTAAAGTAAAAGAATTACAGATGCTGATTGCTAGTATTGATTATAATTTAACAGTTAATGATCAAGCAAAAGTTGATCAATATGCCAAAAATCTACAAAGCGCTTTAAATAATGTATTAGCATCAATTAATTCAAAACCAGATACTACAACAAATGAAGATAAAAATAAAGTAAACTTGGTTACTGCTATTAAAACTGGTGATGAACAAGTAATTTACCCATTTTTAATCATGATATTTTTATCTGGATTAGGATTGTTTGGCTGGAAAAAGAAAAAAGTTAATTGAAATTACAATTAGAGGTGGTTAGCCACCTCTTTTTAGGTAAAAAAGTCGTTAAATCCAACAATTATTTTCGAGATATTGCAATATGGATAAAAAAGGTATATAATATTTTGCATACAATATTAACATTGTATACAGAATGACAACTTATACCTAATCATTCATTAAAAAAACATATAAATGAGTATTGATTTATATGTTTAATGATGAATATTTACTTGAACGAAAAAGTATACTTTTTCATTCAAATGAAATATTAGTTATATAGTTTTCATTTTAGTATATTAGAAAGGGGATTATATGGAATATTTAACATTAATAGGTATCGTTATTATTGTTGCTGGGTTTGCATTAAAGTTGGATGTTTTAGCGACAGTAATCGTTTCTGGGTTAGTAACTGGACTAATTTCTGGAATGGACTTTTTTGCAATCTTAGAGATACTGGGACAGTCATTTGTTAACAATCGACTAATGTCAATCTTTTTGATTATTTTCCCAGTAATTGCTATTATCGAAAGATATGGTTTAAAAGAAAGAGCTGCTTATTTAATTGGAACAATTAAAAATGCTTCAGCAGGGAAAGTATTAGCAATCTATTCAGTTATTCGTACACTTGCTTCAGCATTGAACATTCGTATTGGGGGACATGTTCAATTTATTCGTCCTTTAATTTTACCGATGTCACAAGCTGCCGGTGAAAAAGTTAAAGGTGAAACTTTTGATGAAAAAGAAACTGAATCAATCAAAGGATTATCAGCTGCTGTTGAAAACTATGGAAACTTCTTTGCTCAAAACTGTTTCCCAGCAGCCAGTGGAGTTGTTTTAATTCAAGGAACAATGGTTGGAGCTGGATTTAGTGAAGTAACGCTTGCAAGTATTGCTACTTCATCAATCTATATTGCTGTAATTTCTGTAGCTTTAACATTTGTGCAAGTACTTTTATTTGATAAAAGAATTAGAAAAGGAGGTAAAAAATAATGTTAGATTTTATGGGGACTTATTTACCAGAATTTTTCTATGTTCTTTGTGCAGTAGTTGCTTTTGATACAGCTTATCGGGCAACTAAAAACGAAGAAGCTCGGGTTGGAACAACAATCTTTTGGACTTTACTAGGAATTACATTCATGTTTGGAAAATTCATTCCAAGTGTAGTAACTGGGGGAATCTTAGTTGTTATGGGATGTTTAACAGCAACTAATCAAGTTAAAATGGGTTCATTTGTTGAATCTACACCAGAATTTCGTAAAAGTTCTAGTGAAAAACTAGGAAACAAAATTTTTATTCCTGCAGTTTCAATTGGGATCATGGCTTTAATTTTATCATTGATCCAATACAATAGTGATACTGCTCAAACTTTTTATTTAAAATTTAGTAATTTCTTTACAGTAGAATTATTCTCTTTGGTAGCTCAAGCGGTAATCCAACTGCTTTAAATGGTGCGGTCATGACGGGAGTTGCCTGTGTTGTTGCTTTAGTTTTAGCAATGGTTATTTGTAAACCAAAGGTATCTGAAACTCGTAGTGATACATCAAGATTATTAATGCAAGTTGGAGCATCTTGTTTGTTGCCACAATTATTAGGGGCATTAGGTGATGTATTTAGTGCTGCCGGTGTTGGTGATGTTATTTCAAAAATCATTTCAGCAGTAATTCCTTCTGGAAATGTTTTCTTAGGAGTTGTAGTTTATGTTTTAGGAATGGTAATCTTTACGATGATCATGGGTAATGCTTTTGCTGCCTTTACTGTTATTACTATTGGAATTGGTATCCCATTTGTTATTAACCAAGGTGGGGATCCTTCAATTGTTGCTGCTTTAGGGATGACAGCTGGTTATTGTGGTACTTTAATGACACCAATGGCAGCCAACTTTAATATCGTTCCGTGTGCGGTTTTAGAAACAAAAGATCAAAAATATGCGGTTATTAAATCACAAGTGCCAATGGCTTTAACAATGATCGTTATTCATATTGTTTTAATGTTAGTATTAGCTTTTTAGAGGTGAGATAAATGAAAATATTAGTTACAGGTTTTGATCCTTTTGGTGGAGAAAAAATTAATCCTGCCATTGAATCAGTTAAAAAATTAGCTGATGAAATTGGTGGAGCACAAATCATTAAATTAGAAATTCCGACTGTTTGTCATAAATCTTTGGAAGTAATTGATGGGGCAATTGCAAAAGAGGATCCTGATGTTATTTTATCAATTGGTCAAGCTGGTGGTCGTCCTGATATTACGGTAGAAAGAGTTGGTATCAATATGGACGATTGCCGTATTCCAGATAATGCTGGTCAACAAATTATTGATGAACCAGTTTATCCAGATGGACCAGCAGCCTATTTTTCAAATTTACCAATTAAAGCCATGGTTGCTAAGATCCAATCTAAAAATATTCCAGCGTCAGTTTCTAACACTGCTGGTACATTTGTATGTAATCATGTTCTTTATGGGGTAAGACATTTAGTGGAAACTAAATATCCTGGTAAAAGAAGTGGATTTATTCATATTCCATTTTTACCAGAACAAGTTATTGATAAAAAAGGTCAGCCAAGTATGGCATTAGAAACAATTGTTGCTGCTTTAACAGCTGCAATTGAAGCTATCATCGAAACTGATGTTGACATCAAAGTTACTGGTGGCGCAACTCATTAACAAAAAAGAGATATTCAATGCGAATATCTCTTTTTATTGATTTATAACTTGGGTTTTGAAGATAAAGTCATGAGGTAATTCAAAATCGAATGAACGTTCTACAAAAATGGCAAATACTAAGAAATATAGAATAGAAAAGATCATGAAAATTGGTGCAAAAGATATTTTAACTACACATTCTCTTAAAAAGTTTTGTAAATAGGTACGGTTTGAACCGTTTTTATTTATTACTTGTAATTTCATTATTTTTTGTCCTAGTGTCTTGCCATTAGTTTTAGTAGGCAAATAAGTCGTTAAAATTAAGATCGTAATCAAAGCACAAACTAACATCATAATGGCCTGATAATGAGTCGCTGGATCAAGATAGAAAACTTGAGCACAAAAAGTATAAATTGTTACAAAAAACATCACGATCATATAATCAATTAAATATGAAATTGTCTTTTTAAATAATAGTAGCATCACTAATCTCCTCTAATCTTCTTTTAATACTTGAACCGTTTTTTTATGTAGTTTAGCACGACTTTCTTGATTAGATACGTTGTTGATAAAATGATTATAACAAATATCTAAAATAATCAAAATTGGAAACTGTGGTGAAATAATATTGCCAGAATCTAAATCTTGAAATGAGGGAACGACAATTTTTTCATCACAAAACGGATATTCTTGATCTTTATTAGCTGTAATAATAACTGTTTTAGCACCATTGGTTTTAGCGTGTTTTAAAGAAAAGTTAACTTCTTCTTTTTTGCCGCTAATACTAATACCAATAACTAATGTATTACTGTCTTGGAAAATTGATTGCATTTTCATTTCATCACTTTGTTCAACAGCTTCCATCAATACTCCTAAACGCATGAACCGGTTTTTCATTTCTCGAGCAGCTAATCCTGAACTGCCAACACCAATAACTAAAACATGATGAGCTTGATTAATTAGTTCGCTGATTCTTTCAATTTGTTTTTCATCTACGTAATTAACAGTTTGATTAAGTAATTCATGGTAAGTATTCAATACTTCCTGGAAACTGAAAGATACATTTTTATTTTGTTTAATAAAACCTTCTTCATAGCGATAAACAAATTCACGATAACCACGAAAACCACATTTTTGAGCAAATCTTGATAATGAAGCTTCGGAAACAAACAGTTTATCTTTGATTACTTTACTAGAAAAATCTTCAATTTGCCGGTTAGAAATAAAATAATCGGCAATAACTTTTTCTACATTGGTTAGTTCATTATAATGATTGATTATAATTGGAATTACGGATTCTTTATACATCAAAACACCTGCCATTTAAAATAATTTATTTAATCATCAACACCCAAAATACTGTTGATTTCATTTTTATATAATATTGCTTTAGCACCATAAATTGCCTGAATACCACCTTTTACATCCAATACGGCAGTAGCACCGATTTTCTTTAAAGTATCACGGTCAACTTGATTACTATCTTTTACACTAACACGAAGCCGAGTAATACAAGCATCAACATCTTCAATATTATCTTTACCACCTAATGCTTCTAAAATAATAATAGCATCATCATGTAACGATGATTTTGATTCAATTTTAACATCTTCTTCATTTTCTTCATCACCACGTCCTGGTGTCATAATGTTAAATTTAGTGATGGCAAATCTAAAGATAACATAATACATGATTGCCCAAACAATTCCTACTGGAATTTGTAAGATCCAGTTGGTTTTAGCAGTTCCTTGTAAAATACCAAATAAAGTAAAGTCGATTACGCCACCAGAGAAAGTATTTCCAATCGAGATATTTAAAATATCAGCGATGAAAAATGATAAACCATCTAGTAATGAGTGAACAACATATAATGCTGGTGAAACAAATAAGAACATGAATTCAATTGGTTCAGTAATACCAGTAATAAATGAAGTTAAAGCAACACCTAGAAAAATTCCTAAATATTTCTTTTTATTATCACTAGTAACACAATGATACATTGCTAAACAGGCAGCTGGTAGACCAAACATCATTGTTGAAAAACGACCGGCAAAAAAGCGGGTACCTTCAGTAAATAAACCTACATGATTAGGATCAGCAAGCTGAGCAAAGAAAATATTTTGGGCTCCTACTACTTGAACACCATTAACAATTTCACTACCACCTAATTCAGTATACCAGAACATTGGATAAATCATGTGATGTAAACCAACAGCACCACATAAACGCATCAAAAAGCCATAAAAGAATGTTCCAATTGCACCAGCTCCAGCAATCATATCACCAGTAGAAATTAATAGGTTTTGTAATGGTGGCCAAATTAGATAGAAAATACAGCCAACAAAAATTGCTGATAAAGATGTAACGATAGGAACAAATCTTGAACCGCCAAAAAATCCTAAAACTTGTGGTAATTGGATATTTTGATAACGATTATGGAGATTGACTGCAATAATTCCCATAACTAAAGCACCAATAACACCAGTATCAATTGCATTTCCTTCAGGATTAAAAATTGATAACATTGAAGTAATCGTTCCATTCATAACTAAAAATCCAACAACACCAGCTAACGCAGCTGTACCTTTGTCCTTTTTAGCTAATCCAATACATAATCCGACACATAGTAATAATGCTAAGTTGCCAAAAATAATATTTCCGGCATCAGACATGATTTTAAAAACTGCCTGTAATGCAGGTACATCCAAAAATGGATATGCCGAAATAGTAGCAGCACTGGAAAAGGCCCCGCCAATTCCTAGTAATAAACCGGCTGCTGGCAATATAGCAATTGGCAGCATAAATGCTTTACCAATTTTTTGTAAATATTTAAACATAAACTATCCCTCTTTCTTTAAGACTTTTACAAAACGTTCAGTAATTTGCTGAGGACGTGTAATGGCTCCGCCAACAACGGCACTAAATACACCACAGTAATCAAAAACTCTTTGTAAATCTTCAGGTGTATTAATTTTTCCTTCAGCAATAACTGGAACTGTTAGTGTATCAACACATTTTTTTAATAATTCAAAATTAGGTCCATCGATATTTTTAGAATATGATGTATAACCACATAGTGTTGTTGAAACGATATCAAATCCCATTTCTTGTGCCTTAAGACACTCTTCGTAAGTTGAACAATCAGCCATAGCTAGACGATTGTGTTCATGGATCATTTCAACAAGATCCGCACATTTTTCATTATTTGGTCTTTTGCGGCAAGTAGCATCAAGCGCAATTATTTGACAATTAGTGGTTAATAACTGGGCTACTTCTTTTTTTGTTGCAGTAATGAAAACTTCACTATCTTCGTAATTTCGTTTGATAATACCAATTAATGGTAAATCACAAACTTTCATGATTTCATTAATATCATCAACCGATTGCGCCCGAATTCCTGCAGCACCGCCAACTTTAGCGGCAATTGCCATTTTGGACATGATATAGCTTGAATGCAATGGTTCATTGGGTAAAGCTTGACAAGAAACAATTAGTTTCCCTTTTAGTTGTTCTAAATTCATATTTATTCCTTCTACTTTCTTATTATTGCAAGATCATCTTTTGATGAAATAACGTTTTTAGATGAAGTCCATGTCAAATCAAGTTCTTTAGGCTCACTAATACATAAAATTGCTTCTGTTGCATAGCCTTTAGCTTCTAGCAGTTTTAAATCAGCTTCTAATAATAAATCACCAGGTTGAACTTCTTGATTGATTTTAACATGACTAATAAAACCTTCACCTTTTAAATTAACAGTATCAATCCCAATGTGTAATAGTATTTCTATTCCCTCATTTGTTTTTATCCCAATAGCATGTAATGTTGGAAATACCATAGTAATAGTACCAGCAACCGGACTATAGAATTTTCCATCATTAGATTTAATTGCAATACCAGGTCCCATTAAACCTTGTGAAAACATTTCATCGTTAACTTCATTTAAGAAAACGATTGAACCACTTGCAAATGCTTTTAAAGTAGTTGTTTTTTTCTTTCTAAAAAATTTCATTTGTAGTTCTTCTTTCATCAAAATTTTTATTTGTTATAACGCGTTACATCTTCATTATATGGGATATTTAGCTAAAATCAATATTTTGCCAGTGTTTAGGAAACGCTTTCAATTATCACGGATTTTTAATTTATTTTTCTATTTTTTGAAAGTATTTTCATCTTTAAAAGATAAAAAAAGACTCAGTTTTATTTAAAAAACTAAGTCTAGATTAATTTTATAAATGTTTAACTCTTAAAGCTCTAATAGCATTTAATACTGCAATTACCATGACACCAACATCAGCAAAAATCGCTAACCACATATTGGCAATTCCAATTGCTCCTAAAAGCAAACAAATTAACTTGATGCCAATTGCAAAATAAATATTTTCATAAACAATTCGTAAACATTTTTTAGCAATCTTGATCGCTTTAGAAATTTTCAGAGGATCATCATCCATTAAAACAATATCAGCTGCTTCAATAGCGGCATCACTACCTAAAGCTCCCATAGCAATACCAATATCTGCTCTTGAAAGAACTGGTGCATCGTTAATACCATCACCTACAAAAGCTAATTTTTCACGAGTTTGTTTTTTCGCTAATAATTCTTCTACTTTATTAACTTTATCACCTGGTAATAATTCACTATATACTTGATCAATCTGTAATTCATTAGCAACTTGATTAGCTACTGTTTTAGTGTCACCAGTTAACATGATCGTTTCTTTGATACCAATATTCTTTAAAGCCTGAATGGCCTTTTTAGCACTTGGTTTAATTATATCAGAAATTAGAATGTGACCAGCATAGTTATTATTAATAGCTACATGAACGATGGTACCAATACTACGACAAGGATGATAATCAATATTATATTTTTTCATTAATTTATCATTTCCTACTAATACCGTTTGATCATCAATCGTAGCTAGAATACCATGACCACTAATTTCTTTTACATCTTTAATGCGATTTTTATCAATATTTTGACCATAAGCTTTTTGTAAGCTAATAGAAATTGGATGCGTTGAATATGCCTCTGCTAAAGCAGCGTATTCTAATAACTGGTTTTGATCAATAGCAGCATGGTGGATACCATTAACTTCAAAGACTCCCTGGGTCATTGTTCCGGTTTTGTCAAAAACAACATATTTAGTTGCTGCCAAAGCTTCTAAATAGTTAGAACCTTTAACTAAAACTCCGGCTTTACTAGCTCCACCAATTCCAGCAAAGAAACTAAGTGGGATACTGATTACTAAAGCACATGGACAGCTAATAACTAAAAAAGTAAGAGCTCGATAAACCCAGTTTGACCAGTCAGCACTATTTCCTATAATCAAATTAACGATTGGTGGAAGTAATGCTAAAGCTAGGGCACTATAACATACGGCTGGCGTATAATAGCGAGCAAATTTAGAAATAAAGTTTTCTGAACGTGATTTTTTAGAACTGGCGTTTTCAACCATATCAAGAATTTTTGAAACAGTTGATTCACCAAATTCCTTAGTTGTTTTTATTTTTAATAAGCCGGTCATATTGATACAACCGCTAATAACTTCATCATCTTTTTTACAATTACGAGGTAAGCTTTCACCAGTTAGCGCACTTGTATTTAACGTTGAATTTCCTTCAACGATGATACCATCAATAGGAACCTTTTCTCCAGGTTTTACTACGATTACAGTTCCAATTTCGACTTCATCAGGATCAACTTGTTCTAAAGTACCATCGCTATTTTCAATGTTAGCATAATCTGGGCGAATATCCATCAAATCACTAATATTTCGTCTGCTTTTTCCCACAGCATAGCTTTGAAACCATTCTCCAATTTGATAGAAAAGCATTACGGCAGTTCCTTCACCAAAATCACCTAAAGCAATTGCTCCAACTGTAGCAATCGCCATTAAAAAATTTTCATCAAAAACCTGACGATTTAAAATTCCTTTAATGGCTTTTCTTAAAATATCATAACCAATAATAAAGTAGGTTACTAAAAATAAGATCATTTCATAAACATCAGCTAATGGAATTATCTTTAATCCGATGAATAAAACTAAAGAAATGATAATTCTTATTAGCATTTTCTTTTGTTTTTTATTCATATAAATACTCCTTATTATAAGAAGATTTCACAATCATCTTCAACCTTTTTACAATTCTTTAATACTTCTTTCATTACTTCTTTATAATTAACACCATCTTCAAATTCAACATTCATCTTTAATGTCATAAAATTAACCACTGCATTTTTAACACCTTCAGTTTCATTAGCAGCGATTTCCATTTTATTAGCACAGTTAGCGCAATCTACATCAATTTTGTAAGTCTTTTTCATTTTAATTCCCTCCTATATATTGAATAATTGAACATATATTCAACTTACAAATACATTATAGTTTATTAACTATTTAACTGTCAAGCGTTTTAAGACAGATTTGACAATTATTTAATAATTAATTTATAATATAGAAAAATAAGGAGTGAGAGGATGTTAGAAAACCGTTGTGATTGCAGTCCTAGAGATGTTGAATTAGTAAACAAAGTTAAAGGCAATATGCCGGCATTTGATGAAATAATGGAATTATCAGATTTTTTTAAAGTGATGGGTGATAGTACTCGATTACAATTGTTGATGTCTTTGCAGCAAAGTGAAATGTGTGTTTCTGATCTGGCTAATGTTTTGAATATGAGTAAATCGGCTGTTTCCCATCAATTAAAGACACTTAGAGTATCTAAATTAATTAAATCTCGTAAGGAAGGAAAAATTGTTTTTTATTCATTGGATGATGATCATATTGATCGTATTTTAGCTACTTCAATTGAACATATTAATGAAAGATAAAATAGATTGTATTTTATATTGATAAGTTAATAAAAGCTTCCGTATAGGGGTTTATACCTGAGGGTATTGAAGTCAGCTATGAAAATAGTTAGAACTGGATGAGTAAGCCTATACACAGTTTTCTGTGTTAGACTTACTTTTTATTTTATTGGAGGAAAAATGATTACAGTAATTTTAAGTGGAATAGTTTCTTTTGTCAGTACCAACATTGATGATCTTTTTATTTTATTATTTTTATTTAGTCAAACAATTAATTTTAAAGAACGGTTAAAAGTAGTAAGCGGACAGTATTTAGGAATTAGCTTTTTACTAATTGTAAGTATCTTAGGTGCTTACGGCAGTAATATTTTCTTGATTGATTATCTTTGGTTACTGGGCTTTTTACCAATTATTTTAGGAGTGAGAATATTTGTTAAAAATCAAGATAGTAATGAAAATGATTTAAGTTATCATAATTCACTTATTAGTATTATTGCTTTAACGGTGTCTAATGGTGGTGATAATGTTGGTGTTTATATTCCCTTATTTACGCAATATAATTACCTTGAATTAGTGGTAATGATCTTGATTTATTTGATCATGATCGGAATATTGTGTTTAGTTAGTTATTTAATCATTAAAAATAAATATGTAAATAAAGGGATTAAAAAATATCAGGCATTGATCGTACCAATTGTTTTAATCTTGATAGGGGTAATGATAATTATAAAAAATAGGGGATAAAAAGTTAATTAAAAAGGAAAACATCTAAAAAGTGTTTTCCTTATTTTTTAGGACTAAATGGTTTTTTTAATACACCAAGATATCCTTTAAATATAGATTTTATTTGTTCTTTAAAGGAAGGAACAGGCTGTTTTGAATCTTTTAATTCTTGTAATGGCAACATATAATCATTTTTAATAATTTGCCAATAAAAATCTTTAAGTTCTAAGTTATATTCTTTTTGCCATTGTTTAAAATTACGATTAAAGTATTTATATAACTGCATTGGATCATTGTATTTATGATAAGCATTAATTAGCTTTAATGGATCATTGATAATAAGATTAAATGATAATAAATAATCAAAGAAATTAGTTACTTCATCATTATTAATTAATTGTAAACAGTAAGTTTTTAAATTAGTATTAATATCAAGATAAATAAAATACAAATTATAAATACCATAATATTTACCATCTTCACCTTTACTGCAGCATAAACTTAAATCAATTGATTCAATTTCTGAAATCTTTATAACTACATCATTATATCGTATTTCATTATTTAAATAGTAAAGATTAATATAATCATCATTTACTTCTTGATTAGAATGAATAAAAACTTTGATTCTTTTAAAACAATCATCAATTCCTTTTTCAATTTGATTAATTTTGTCTTTTTCTAGCTGTAAATGATTGCGTTTAGTTTGTAAACAGTTTTTTAAAGTTAGTTCGTTAGCAAAAATTAATTTAATATCATCAATACTAATTTCTAAAGAACGTAACGTCATGATCATCTTTAATATTTCTAGATCATTTTGATTATAATTACGATAATTATTTTTATTTCTTTGCGGTTTGATCAAGCCTTCTTTTTCATAATAAATTAATGCTTGTTTACTAATACCGAGTAATTGTTCAACTTCATGAGTTTTCATATCTTTCATCCCTTTCGACTATATTAAACACTATGTTGTAAGCATACAGTCAATAGTTTTAATCAAAAATCATGATTTTTTTATTAATTTGAAAACATTTTTTTGATAATCAAGAATACCAGCTTTTTTTAACTTACTTAGTTCATTTGATAAGGCACTTCTTTCAACGGCTAAATAATCAGCTAATTGTTGACGATTAAAAGGAATTTCAAAAGTTAATGCGTTGTTTTTGATAGCCTGAGAATTTAGGTAGGAAAGAATTTTTTCTTTTGTCGATCGTCTAGTTAAAAAATGAATTTTTTGTGTTAATAAAACATTTTTAGAAGCAACGATCGAAAGCAAATTGTGAATTATTTTATGATGAAAAGGACAAGCATGATGACAGGGAGTTATTAAATGTAAAATATTTAGAAAAAGTATAGTAGTTGTTTTATTAGCGACAATATTTAAATTGATTTCTAATTGTTTACTGCAAGCATAAGATTCTAAAAAAAATTCACTAGGATTTATTTCGCTAATAATAGTTTTATTACCCCAAATATCATGATGGCAAATATGAACCTGTCCTTCAAGTACAAGAGCGATTTCTTTAACAGAGTCACCAGGTTTAATAATAGTTTCGTTTTTTTGATAGGTTTGTTCACGGCTTTTTAAACAGGCTAATAGTTTTTCGATTTCCTTTAGATCAATTTCATTGAATAAAGATGATTGTTGTATAATTGATAATTTATCCATAAATTTGCTCCTTTTGTTGTAAAAACAACATTAATGTCATTAATACTCTATTATAGTATAAAAGAAGAGTCAAATTAAATACTCTTAATAAATATAAATAAAGGAGAAGATGATAATGGAAAATAAGATGTTTTGCTTTCAGTGTCAAGAAACAGTTGGAAATAAAGGATGCAGTCAAATTGGAGTTTGTGGAAAAACTCCAACCACAGCAAAATTACAAGATATATTGATTGATGTTACTAAAGAATTGGCTGAAGGATTAAATGAATTATCTAATCAGCAAAAAATTGATGATTTATATCATGATCAAATAAGTAAAAATTTGTTTATTACGATTACTAATGCTAATTTTGATGATGAGATGATTAGCACAGAAATTAATAAAACGATAAATTTAAAAAAGGCAGTATTTTTACAATTAGATAATCAAAAAAATTTTTTAAGTAGAATTATAGATGAAAATATAGAAACAAGAATGAATAAAGTTGGGGTATTAAAAACTGAAAATGAAGATATTCGAAGTTTAAAAGAATTAATAACTTATGGTTTAAAAGGTATGGCAGCTTATAACCATCATAGTCAAATCCTTGGTTATCGAGATAGCAAAATTGATTGTTTTATTATTGAAGCTTTAGTTAAAATAGATGATCCTAAAATGACTTTAGATGATTACTTAGCGCTAACGATGGAAACTGGAAAATATGGAGTTGCCGTAATGAAATTATTAGATAAAGCCAATACGGATACTTATGGACATCCAGAAATAACAGAAGTTAGTTTAAACACCCGAAATAACCCGGGAATTTTAGTTTCTGGTCATGATCTTAGAGATTTAGAAATGTTATTAGAACAAACTAAAGATACTGGTATTGATGTTTATAGTCATGGCGAAATGTTACCAGCTCATTATTATCCGTTTTTTAAAAAATATGATCATTTTGTTGGGAATTATGGTAATGCCTGGTGGCAGCAAAAAGAAGAATTTTTATCTTTTAATGGACCTATTTTACTAACGACTAACTGTTTAGTACCTCCATTAACCAGCTATCAAGAGCGTATTTATACAACTGGTGCCGTTGGTTTTCCAGGTTGTCATTATATTGTTAGTGATGATCATGGTCATAAAGATTTTTCTGCAATTATTGAACATGCTAAAAAATGTAAACCACCTAAATCAATTGAAGATGGCAAGATTGTGGGCGGTTTTGCTCATCATCAGGTATTAGCTTTAGCTAATCAGATTGTCGAAAGTGTTAATAGTGGGAAAATTAAAAAGTTTGTTGTCATGGCAGGTTGTGATGGACGTCATCCAACGCGGCAGTATTACCAGGATTTTGCGTTAAACTTGCCTCAAGATACAATTATTTTAACTGCTGGCTGTGCTAAATATCGTTATAATAAATTAGATTTAGGAACTATTAATGGAATTCCCCGGGTCTTAGATGCCGGTCAATGTAATGATTCTTATTCACTGGCAATGATTGCATTAAAGTTGCAAGAAGTATTTGGATTAGATGATATCAATGATTTACCAATTATTTATAATATTGCCTGGTATGAACAAAAAGCTGTTATTGTATTATTGGCATTATTGTCGTTAGGGGTTAAAAATATTCATCTAGGACCAACTTTGCCAGCGTTTTTATCAAAGAATGTAATTGCTTTTTTAGTAGAAAATTTTAAAATGGCAACGATTCAAACAGTTAAAGAAGATTTAGATTTATTTTTTCCAGAAAAAGAAATAGTAGATAAATTTAATGGTGATATGCTGGTTGGTCAAATTATGGAAGATCCTCGAGCAATGGAAATTTTAAGTAATAATGGGATGGGATGTTTAGGATGTCCAGCCTCACAAGTAGAAACTTTAGCTGATGCCTGTATGGTTCATGGCTTAGATGTTGAAGAAATGTTGAAATTATTAAATCAATAGGAGAAGTTAAATGAGTGCTTTTTTAAAACCGGTTCATTATTGGTTATATACTAAAATTAAATATCAAGAATCTTTAAATCAATTAATTATTAAACACACTGATTTTAAAAATGAGTCATTGATTGACCAAGAATGTGGGATTTTTTTAGCCGGATGTTTAGAAGAAATCATTGATCATCAGGCAATTCACCAATGGCTGTTTAATCAGCTTTGCATAGTTGAAAAACGATTTGCTTTGATTATTAAGCATTTAAAAAAAGAGGATCTTAAAGTGGTTGAAAAGGTAATATTTCAAGCTGGAAAAGAGATTGGAAAACAAGAAGAATTTCAAAATTGTCGAGAATTATTTTGGATAATTGATAAATATCTTTTAAATGGAATGCCCTGTGATCAGGGAATCAAGATAATTATGCAAGATAATGATCAAATTATTTATGAATATAATCAAATGTTAGATCGTTATTTAGATTTAGAAACAGTTCAGTTATTTCAAAATACTTGGCTTAAAGGGTTATTAGAAGCTAGTTCGATTATTCAAATAAGACTTGATGCTCATACTTATATGTTAAAAATGGAGGTATAAAATGACAGATATAATAACAGATTTAGAAGCTGATCACCAAAAAATATTGGCTTTTATCAATGAATTTGAACAACGTTTAATAAAATTTATGGAAGAAAATATAATTGATTTTAAGCAAATGGCTGATGATATTTTGTTTATTCGCGAATTTGCCGATAAACATCATCATCAAAGAGAAGAAAAAATTTTATTTAAATATATGATCGATCATTTAGGAACAGTAGCTAAAAATTTAGTACAACAAGGAATGATGGTTGAACATGATCTAGCTAGATTATATGTAAAGCAGCTAAAAGAAACATTACAAAGTTATCAACAAACTCATTTATTAATCGATAAACTAACAATTATTTCTACAGGTCACAGTTATTGTATGTTGCTTAGACGCCATATTGAAAAAGAAGATACAGTTGTTTATCCTTTTGCTAGAAAAAACTTATCAGCAGAAATATTTAAATTAATGAATCAAGAAAATCAAAATTATTAGTTTAATGATATTTCTTAAAAAACAGTTATTATCAATACTTTAAATATCAAAAAGATAGAAGTTGTCAGCTTCTATCTTTTTTTAAAAATAATCCACCAAGTAGTAAAAAGATACCACCTAGTAATGTTAAAACGGTTCTAAAAATAAAAGAATTGAAATAAGTATCTGGCAAATTATAGCTATAAAAATTATTAAAAAAGCTAGCTAAAATACTAATAATATCCATGCAGGCAATAGACATTATAATAATGCCAATACTAATTAAAAATAAACTTATTTTCTCTAGGTTATTCATTGTTTGTACCTCTTTTATTAATATTTATATTAAGA
>NZ_JAGHEW010000091.1 GCF_017889095.1 Thomasclavelia sp.
ATTTAGTTCTTGTAATCGCTGATATTCAGCTTTTAGATTTGAAACAGTAAAATTAAAAATCACCATATTATTTTGAAGTCTTTCATCTACGCTAAAATCATCTAGATAAGCCTGGTTGAAACATTCTTTATTTTCTTTGATTAATTTTTGATCATATTTAGCATTATAAAGGGATAGAAAATTACCACAATCAAAAGTTATCCAGCGATCTTCATTTACATATAATGGTTCTTGATTTAATAATTGACGATAAAAATCTAATGATTTATTAATATCACTTACACAAATATAAGTTGTTTCTAATTTCATGATCATCTTCCTTTCTTGTTTTATTAATAATATTATAGAAAAGATAATTTAAAAAAACAATCTACTTTCATGTTACATTTTCCATAGATAATCATTGTCATATTTATAAATTAAAAGTATCTAAGTAAAAACCTAGATACTTTTGCTTAACGATTAATTTTAACTGTTCCTTGATTCATAAAATCTTCAATTTCTTGAATACTAAATTTATTAGCATCACCATGAATCGTATGTTTTAAAACTGATGCACAACATCCAAATTCTAAAGCATAATCGCTCTCACCTTTAGATAACAAGCCATATAACACTCCAGAAATAAAAGCATCGCCACCGCCAACCCGATCGACAATATCATCAATATGATATGTTTTAGATACATGTAAACAATCATCATATAAATAACCCGTCAGTTCATTGATGCTTGTTGAAATAATTTTTCTTTTTGTAGAAACGAGGTATTTAATGTTTGGATATTGTTTTTTTATTTCTTTATAAATTTCTGCCATTTTTTTATTTTCATCAGTTTCTTGACTGGTTATCCCTAAAAAGTTTTTTGCATCAAGATCGCCAGCAGATAAAATATCAACATAAGGTAATATTTGTTTTAATGCTTGCCCGGCCCTGGCTATTGACCAAAGTTTAGCGCGATAGTTGCTATCATAAACAACAGTAATATGATGATCATTACAGTATTTACACATCGTAATAATAGCGTCTTGTAAAGTTTGATTTAAAGCAACAGTAATGCCGGAAACTATAAAGACATCAATATCTTTAAACACGGTATTTAAATCAATATCTTCTAATGTAAATGAAGTCATGGCACTAAAACTGCGATCATAAATAACCTGACTAGCACGATTACCACTGCCGTTTTCTAAAAAATAACTGCCAAGACGCATGTCATTTCGTAAAATTAAGGACGTATCTACACCATAACTTCTTAAAAAAGAAATGACGGCATCTCCTAAAGCATGATTCGGTAATTTTGTTAATAACGAGGTTTGAAAACCATATTGAGCTAAATTAACGGCAATGTTAGTTTCACTGCCCCCAACATGAACATCAAAAGCTAAACTAGATATTCGTTGTCCTTTTTTTGTAGAATAACGTAATAGCGTTTCTCCCATACATAAAATTTTCATCTTAGCGAACCTCATTTACCTTTGTTACATAATTTTTCGCAATTTCTGTAATTTCTAAATATTTTCCATTAGCTCCTAGTTTATTTAATTCACCGCCAACACCAATAGCGTCAACTCCAGCTTTAAACCATTGATCTAAATTATCCAAATTAACACCGCCAGTAACCATGATCGAAACTTGAGGCAATGGTGAACGAATTGCGCCAATATAGCTTGGTGAAAAGACACTTCCAGGAAATAATTTAACCATTTCACTGCCAGCTTCCATTGCAGTTACAATTTCTGTAACTGTCATGCAGCCAGGGATATAAGCAATGCCATAACGATTACATAAAATTGCTGTTGACTGATTAAAAGAAGGTGAAACAATATAATTAGCCCCCGCTAAAATTGCTTCTCTAGCCGTGATATCATCCAAAACAGTTCCAGCACCAATTAATACTTCCTGGTCACAATGGTATATTTCTTTTAATTCTTTGATGATTTTTGAAGCATTAGCATTAGTATAGGCAACTTCAATTGCTTTTAAGTTTCCTTGAATACAGGCTTTAGAAACCTCTAAGCCTTCAGTAAAACTTTCACCTCTAATTACAGCTACAATTCCTTGTTTTTTTAATTTCGTAAGTACATCGGATTTTTTCATCATTTATATTTCCCCCATATTAAATTTCATTATTTCATGTAACCACCTTTCATTGGTGATACTGCTCTTTCACTAAATGTTTTTAATACACCACTTTTATATTTACATTCGAATGGTTTCAAATGTTTCTTTCTTTCTGTTAAAACAGCTTGAATTTCCGGTTCACTCATCTTTTTACCATTAATACCACAGATCCGTAAAATTCGTTTAGGGATATTAATTTCAATCAAATCGCCTTCTTCAACTAATGCAATCGGACCACCCTGGGCTGCTTCTGGTGAAACATGACCAATAGCAGGACCTTTAGAAGCCCCGGAAAAACGCCCATCAGTGATCAAAGCTATCGATGCTCCTAATGTAGCATCAGAAGCGATTGCTTCAGTAGTATAAAACATTTCTGGCATACCAGAACCTTTAGGTCCTTCATAACGGATAAAAACAGCATCACCAGGCTGAATTTGATGAGTTAGTATTGCTTCAATTGCATCTTCTTCACAATCAAAAGGTCGGGCAACTAAAGTAGCTTCAAACATTTCTTTAGGTACTACAGTATGTTTTACAACCGCACCTTGAGGAGCTAAATTTCCTTTTAAAATAGCAATGCTGCCATCTTTTCCAAAAGCGTTATCATAACTGCGAATAACATCTTCTCTATTAATTCCATATTTTTCTAAATTACTAAAACATTTTTCATAATAACCATTTTGTTTTAATTCTTCGAGATTTTCTTTTAATGTCTTACCCGTTACTGTCATTACATCTAGATGTAAAACACTTTTTATTTGTTCCATGATCATTGGAACACCACCAGCATAATAGAAAAATTGAGCTGGCCAGCGACCGGCTGGTCGAATATCTAATAAATAATGAGCACCGCGGTGCAAACGATCAAAAGTATCCGCATCAATTTCAATTCCAAATTCTTTTGCGATTGCCGGTAAGTGCAATAATGAATTAGTAGAACCAGAGATGGCTGCATGGACCATGATTGCATTTTCAAATGATTCCATCGTAACAATATCTCGTGGTTTTAAATCATGCTTTGCTAGCCAAACTGCCTGTTTACCTGCTTTATAAGCATATTCTTTTAAATCATCACTCATTGCTGGAAGTAATGTACTTCCAGGTAAAGCTAAACCAAGTGCTTCTGCCATAATTTGCATCGTTGAAGCAGTTCCCATAAACGAACAAGCGCCACACGTTGGACAAGCGTGCTGTTTATAAAATTCTAATTTTTCTTCACTAATTTCGCCACGTTTACACATAGCGCTATAAGCTCCAATCTGTTCTAAAGTTAATAAATTTACACCGGCATCCATTACTCCACCAGCAACTACCAATGAAGGAATATTAACACGTCCGATTCCCATCAAATGAGCTGGCATTCCTTTATCACAGCTAGCAATAAATACACCACCATCAAATGGCGTAGCATTGGCATGAATTTCAATCATATTGGCAATCATGTCACGAGAAGCTAACGAATAATTGATCCCGTCATGTCCTTGGGCTTCACCATCGCAAATATCAGTAGTAAAATAACGAGCACCAAAACCGCCAGCATCCAAAACTCCTTGACGAGCTTTTTCAACTAATTCAAATAAATGACCACTACCAGGATGACTATCACCAAATGTACTTTCAATTATAATTTGTACTTTTGATAAGTCTTCAACTTTCCAGCCTGTTCCTAGTCTTAATGGATCTAATTCTGGAGCAATTGCTCTTAATTTTTGACTTTTTAACATTTTTCCCCTCCGATAAAATTTCTATTTATATTTTAATCCATCAATAATTCCACTAAGATACATCGCCCCCAAAGCCCGATCATATAAACCATAACCCGGTTTTCCTTGTTCATTCCAAATCATCCGACCATGATCAGGACGAATATATCCTTCAAAATCTACTTCGATTAATGCTTTAATGATTGCTGCCATATCTAAAGAACCACATTTTGATAAATGAGCAGTTTCTTCAAAAGAACCATCAGTCAATATTTTAACATTGCGAAGATGAGCGAAATGAATTCGCTTTTGTTTACCATATCTATTAATTAAAGCAACAACATCGTTATCTAAACTACAACCTAAAGAACCACTACATAATGTTATTCCATGGCAGCTATCATCATATAATGATAAAAAACGATCGATATTTTTTTGATTAGTAATAATTCTTGGCAGGTTAAAGATTGGCCATGGTGGATCATCAGGATGAATCGCCATTTTGATATTACATTCTTTAGCTACTGGCATGATTTGTTTAACGAAATATTCTAAATTATCCCATAATCCTTCTTCACCTAGTTTTCGATAAGCTTCCATTAACTCATTTACTTCTTCTAATTGATACGAAGCATCCCAGCCTGGTAATGCCAGTTTAGTGGGATCAAGTTTTTCAATTTCATTTTTATAGTAAACCAAAGTTTGTGATCCATCAGCTAAAAGATGATCAACTGATGATCTAGTCCAATCAAAAACTGGCATAAAATTATAACAAATGCATTTAATTCCACATTTAGCTAAATTACGAATAGTTTGTTTATAATTATCAATGTATGTTTGATAAGCACCTCGTTTTAATTTAATATCTTCATGAACCGGAACACTTTCAATTACTTCTAATTTTAAATCATACTTATTGACTTCAGCGACTAACTCTTCGATTCGCTTTAAGGGCCACTCCTGGCCAACTGCAATATCATAAATAGCACTTACAACTCCCGTAATATTAGGAATTTGGCGAATGTTGGCTAAAGTTACCGAATCATCTTTTCCATACCAGCGAAATGTCATTTCCATATCTTTTCATCACCTTCTTTATATCCCATTTTTTTAGAAATTTTTTCTCCATATACTTTGACGATCTTTCCTAAACTGCTTAAATCAATCTGATTTTCATATAATCCGACACAACTTATTGCCGCTATTACTTTGCCATCATGATTTCTAACTGGTGCTGCCACGCAGTATTGATAACTAGCATTTTCCCGATTATCAATTGCATAACCCAACTGTCGAACTTTTTTTAATTCATCAATAAGCTTTTCTGGTGAGGTAATAGTATAATCAGTTATTGGTTCATACGCCATAGTTTTCATAGCATCTTTTAAAACATCCTCACTTGAATACGCTAATAGCACTTTACCTAAACCGGTACTATGCAAAGGATTCCTTGTTCCAATGTTAGCCGTAGTAATAACACTATGTTTAGATTCATATTTGTAGATATAAGTTACTTTGAAATCATCTAATACTGCCATAAATGTCGTTGCCTGCATTTTATCAGCTAATTCAATCAAATCATTTTTAGCTATATTTACAATATCGATATCATTAATAAAACTACTACCGATTAAAAAAGACTGTAACCCAATTTTATATTTAGTAACTCCAGCTTGATTATCTTCATAAAGCATATTTTTAAAAACTAGTGTTTTGACAATATCAAAAACACTAGACTTAGGAGAATCTAGGAGTCTTGTTAGCTCAGCTAAGCTATAACCATCTTTATTTTTAGAAACTAAGTCTAAAATTTCAATAGCTCTTAATAAAGTTCGATTTAATTTCATTATTTTGCCCCTTATGATTTTATTCGTATATACGTATCTAATTCGTTATTTTGTATAATTTTATTATAGCTAATTATTTTCATTGGAGTCAATATTAATTTAGGAAAAAATAAAATATTTTTTATGTTATTCGTAATTATGAATAACATAATTCGAATATACGGAAAACAAAAAAGATATTCAAATTACTTGAATACCTTTATAAATCACTACCATTAGTTGCAATTACATTTTGATACCAATAAAACGAATCTTTCTTGAACCGCTGATTAGTTCCTTTACC
>NZ_JAGHEW010000092.1 GCF_017889095.1 Thomasclavelia sp.
CCAGTTTGATTGTCATAAGGATCTTGGCGTAAATATTTTTTTGGTGGATTAAATTCAAACTGGTATTCGCTACATGCCGGCATTCTAAATGGATCCAAGTGACCAAAATAATATTGCCAGCGATTTAGATCGCCATTTCGATAAGCACTGCCACCAAATGAACAATCTGCATATAACCAGCCATAAGGAGCTACATAAAATCTCGCCCAATCATGATTACCAATATCATCATCAGTTACATATAATCCTGCCTGCCAAGTAGCAGGAACGCCAACAATTCGACATAAAGTAATGAACAATAATGCCTGAACTCCACAATCACCTTTTTGTCCTAACGCAACATACTCACTAATATTAGGAATACAGAAATAATTACGGACAAATGAATAATTGACCTTAGTAGTAATATATTCATAAATCTTTTTAGCTTTTAATAAATTATTAGTTTCATCTTGGACTATTTCTTTAGCTAAAGCTTTTAAATATGGCGTAAAAACAATATGCGGCGCTTGTTCATGTAAATAAAACTGTGGCTGATTAGCACTTACCTTTTCAGCTTTTAGTTCTTGATATTCAATCATGTTATCATATTCATATTCTACATAAAATTCTTTATTTACATCAATATTGCTTTCAAAATAAATCGTTCTTGCTAAAGAATCACCACTATCAATACTTTGATAATCAGGCAATGTTTTTAATAATTTAAAATTACTTGCTTGTGCGTTTTCAATTGGTAATGGTAAATGAACTCGTACTTGTTTATCATGATCATCAATATTTAACTTGATTCCAGTTTTTAAACGAAAATGATAAGTTAATTTACCATATTTTTTTATTTCACTAATCGTATCATCTAACAATTTAAAATTAGCTTCGCGTTTAACATTTTTGCCTGGATCGATCAATCTAGCAACATAATCATTTCTAGTCTTAATAATATTTTCAAAAAAATCAGCTCTAAACTGTGGTTTCCCTTCAACAAAGATCCATTCAACGCCATTTTCATCTTGTAACTTTTCTAATTCTTCATCTTTAAAATCAATGAAATTTTCATGACAAATTGCTAATGCCCGATCATATGTTAACGGATATTCATCAGGTAATCTTTTAATAATTTCTTTTTCTAAATTTAATCGTTTTTTTAAAGCTGCTGGTATTTCCTTATTTAACTTAAGATCAATCACCTTTTCCATCCGTTTAAAAGCACCATACCACTTTAATTTCAATAAATCTTCTGGTAAAGATACCTGTAAATATTGTAAATCATCAAATTTATATTTATCCATTTTTTATCCTCCTACATATACCAAAACACTTTATCATTTGAGCGTTTAAAACCTAATTTTTCATGAAACTTGATTGAACCAGCGTTATTAATTTCTACTTGCAAATAAACAACTTCGTTTTTTTCAAGTAATTGATTAATTAAATAACTCTCTAATGCTGTTCCAATCTTTTTTCTTCGATATTCTTTTAATACCTCAACAAATCCAATTGATCCTTCATCATGGATACCTGCAAAACCAGCTATTTTATTATCGACAAAAGCACCTATAAAAGTATTTGACTTAATTCTAGCTATTAAATAATCCAGATCAGTCAAACTAGAATAATTATCTTTAATGATATCGTAATATTCCATTCCAATTGGTTTGATCATGATATCGTCGATTATATCAATTTGATCTTTTAAATAACAATAATTATAAGCAACAATCACATTTTTTAGTTTAAATCTTTCTAAAATATAATCATTTAAATTGCTATTGTGAATTGCAAGCATTTTGATACTTTTTTTGTTTTTTAAAAAATCAAATATTGCCCTATCAGTCCCTTTAATAAAATATGTTTCATGGTATTTAAATACAATCAAATCCTCATTAAAATTAATCACTTCTCCACCATGATTATAAATATAAATAAAATCTATATTATTTATATATTCTTTTTCTAACTGAGTAATTATTTTATCTTTAACCATACCTGCTCCTATAAAAAAACAGAAAAAGCTGCGGAGCCTTTTCTGTTTAGCTATTAAATCTTTAAGAAACGTCTAATTGATACAAAACTTCCTACTAAACCAACACCAGCACCAATTGCGGCAATGATCAATGAAAAATCACGAATAAATGGCATTGGTTCTTTTAAAGCTAACATTGCTGATAATAATGCCCCACCAGCATAGCTATAAACAGCCTGGTATCCATAAACTAAAACAATAATAGGAATAATAGAACCAATTAAACCAATTAACATTCCCTCTAACATAAACGGAATACGAATATACCAGTTACTTGCCCCAACCATTCGCATGATACTGATTTCTGTTTGTCTTGCAGTGATTGTAATTTTGATCGTATTTGCAATCATAAATAAAGCTACTACTGCAAGGCCAACAATAAAGATACTTCCACCAGTTTGAATCGTTTGCAATGTTTTAACCATGTTTTGAGTTGATTGACCACCATAGTTAGTACTATTAACATTAGGAATTTCTTCAATTTGTTTAGCAATTGCATTGATCTTGCTGGCATCTTTGACTTCTACTTCATAAGCAGCCCCTAACGGGTTATCATTTCGATAAGATTCGAATAATTCTGCCCCATCTTCTCCTTGAGTTTCAATTAATTTATCTAACTCCTGGTCTTTAGTATAGTAAGTACTTTTACTTACACCATCAATCTGTTTAATTTGATCTCCTACTGCTACTTCTGCTTCACTATCAATATTTCGTTCCAATTTGACATAAATACTAACGCCTTCTTCAATATTAGCTGAGATATCTTGAACGTTTAGTGCTAATACCCCAATTACTCCAATTAATAATAAAGTAATCGTTACTGCAAAAATTGATGAAAATGACATTACCCCATTACGCCAAATATTTTGGACTGCTGTTATAAAATGCTGCGGTAAATTTCTAATGCAGCTAACAAGTTCTTTCATTAAATATCATAACCTCCTAAACTAGTATCTGCATTGATACAACCATTTTCAATTAAAATTGTTCTTTTTTTATGCTCTTGAACAATCTTACTATCATGAGTAACAAGAACAATTGTAGTATTTTGTGTTTCATTAATTCGCTCTAAAATTTTAATAATTTCTTCTGAAGTTTCTGGATCAAGATTTCCGGTTGGTTCATCAGCAATTAATACTTTAGGACGATTGACAATTGCTCTTGCAATTGCAACACGCTGCTGTTGTCCCCCTGATAATTCATGTGGAAATGAATTTACTTTTTCTTCAAGTCCAACTAATTCTAATGTTGCCCGTACCC
>NZ_JAGHEW010000093.1 GCF_017889095.1 Thomasclavelia sp.
ATAGTTGTATAAAATAAACCATGATTAGAAGCTATTTCAAGATGGTGATCTAAACATTGTTTTTTTGAATGAACATATACTTTAAACGATGTTGTCCAATTACATAAACCAAGATATTCAGCAGCAGAAACTGAACATAAAACATAATCAGTATCTTTAAGTAATTTTCGAAAATAATCTACTTTAAAATCCCCTGTTTGCCATAATTTTCTATTTTCAATAACTATTATTTGTAACATCTTCGTTTTTCTCCTTATTTTTATTATCATATCAAAAAGAGTAAATAAAGAAAACTCTATTTACTCTTTAATAATTCTTTTACCACAAAAATAAGTAATTATAAAATAACCACCATAAATTAACACCAACAATAAAGCTGTCATTTTAATAGCATCTAAAATATTTAATTCACCAACTGATTCCAACATTATCAAACAAACTTGAATTCCAAAGATGGAATGAATTATCGCTAAAATAAGCGGAAAAGCAAAGTGTAATCCAATTTGACAGAATAGTGAGCGATTAATCATCTTTTCATCTACACCAATTTTTCTTAGTGTCTGGTATTTATTTTTATTATCAATACACTCTGATAATTCTTTTAATGCAAGAATAGCGGCACAAGAAATCAAGAAAACAATGCCGATATATAAACCAATAAAAATAACCATTGCTCCCATTCCTAGACTAGATGCTGCAATTTCAATTTTAGTTGTCACAATCAAATCATCACTTCGATATTTGATCATTTCCTGATCAATTTTATTTCTGCTTTCTTTATCATTGGCATTATAGTTAGCAACTAAATAACTTTCACTTATTGACATATTCTTTACAACATTATCAGGAACAATATAAACTCCCATATCCATTGGTGAACTTTGCATCGATAAAAAACCAATTTTACATTCATCAAATTTACTATGATAAGTAACATTATTGATTACTATATCCGGTTTTTCTTTTAAACCAAGACTTCGAACTTCAATATTATTTCGATAATTACCAATTACTACATATTCATCATCTTTTAAATCATAAGTAGGTAATTTAAAATATTTTGCTAGTTTATTATAATCACTAATTTTAATAATTCTTTCATTTTCATTTAAAAACTCTTCACTAACATCGCTGTATAAAGTACCATAGGTATCTTTTAATGTTAATTGATCACTATAATATGTTTCAAATGTCAAATATTCTTTAAAATCTTTGATTATATCTTTTTGATTATTTTTTAAATAATCAATAACTTTTTGTTGATCACCTTTAGCATCATGATACATTTGTAAATCTGCTGGTGCTAATTTATCGATTTCATTATTGGCATTTTTATTAAGGGCAACTGCACTTGAAAATATACAAATCGTCAAAAAAAGCAATAAACAAATTACCGTCATTGATAAAACTGTAGTATTGATCTTGCTGCTAATTTGTTTAACGGTAAAACTAGTCAAATGATGAAAATAGAAATTCTTTTTTAACGTTACTAGTCTAATGATCAAACCAGCTACTGACCAGTAAATTAAATAGGTTGCAATTGCTCCATAAGCCATCTGCAGTAAAATTGAAAATGAGCTTGTTAGATTAGCAGCATTAACGGTAACATTATAATAAGCATAGGCTAAAAGAATGGTTGAACAAATAAATACAATTAAACATAGTAAGATATTTTTTTGTTTGATCTTTTCATTTTGGCGATGAGCTATCATTAAATCAATTAACTGTAAGCTATTTACCTGAATTGTATTAAAGATTATTACTAATAAATACATAATGCTAAAATATAAACAAGTTTTAAACATCGCTGACATTGATAAAACAAAAGTAAATTGTTCCATATCTGCTGCAAACATATTAGCAACTACAATTGACATTAATTGTGATAACACAATACCTGCCAATAATCCAACTACTAATGAAATCAAACCAATTATAATTGTTTCGACAATTAATATTTTAGAAATTTGGGTTTTAGACATTCCTAATGTTAAATAAATTCCAAATTCTCTTTTTCTTCTTTTCATTAAAAAACGATTGGCATAAACAATTAAAAAGCCTAATACAAACGATACAAATACACTAATTCCTGACATAACCTTATTCATCAATTCAATTACTTCTTTAACAGAATCATTTATTTTCAACATAACTGTTTGACTTTCTAAGGAGTTAAAAACATAAAAAATCATTACTCCTAAAATCAAGGTTACAAAAAAGATAGCATAATCTTTAAAACTTTTTTTAATATTTTTAAGCGATAGACTAAATAACATCACTAACATCGCCTCCAAGTAATGAAACCACATCAATTATTTTATCAAAAAATTCTTTTCGACTTAAATCACCACGACTAAATTCATTAAAGACTTTACCATCTTTGATAAAAATAACTTTACTTGCATAACTGGCACTAAAGGCATCATGAGTTACCATTAAGATCGTTGTTTTCAATCCTTGATTTAAAGTCATCAAACTTTCAAGTAACATTCGAGAACTCTTAGAATCAAGGGCGCCTGTCGGTTCATCAGCCAGAATTAGTTTAGGATCAGTAACAATGGCTCTAGCACAAGCAACTCTTTGTTTTTGACCACCTGATAACTCATAGGGATATTTGTTTAAAATATCTTCAATTGCCAATACTTTAGCTATTTTTAAAACTCTTGCATTAATATGAGTGTATTTATGTTTTTGAATTTGTAAAGCTAAAGCAATATTTTCATAAGCTGTCAATGTGTCTAATAAGTTAAAATCTTGAAAAATAAAACCTAATTGTTCACGGCGAAATTTATTTAACTTATTTCCTTTCAACTTAGTAATATCATAATTTTCAACATAAATATGGCCACTTGTTACTTTATCAATTGTCGAAATCAGATTCAAAAGAGTTGTTTTTCCCGATCCGCTAGCCCCCATGATAGCAACAAAGTCACCACGATCAACAGTTAATGATAAACTATCAACCGCTTTAGTAAGATTACTCTTATTTCCATAATATTTACTAACTTTTTCAATTTCTAGTATCTTTTTCATCTTGAATACCTCCTACACTTTTATTATAGAAAAAAGGTAATCTAACTAACATCGAATTAGCTTACATCACCTTACAACATTGAAATATTGATCATCATTAAAATACAAAGTAACTTTAGTATATTTTTGATACTGCGATTCAATTTTAATATGATGACCTAATTTATTACATAAACTTTTGACAATATATAATCCCATTCCGGTAGCACTAGAAACCGCTCGTCCATTACTACCAGTAAAACTTTTATCAAAAACATATTCCAAGTCCTCTGCTTTAATTCCAATGCCATTATCAATTATTTCCAGGGCAATACTGTGATTATCTTGATAAGCATTAAAACTAATTCGGCAATTGTCCTGGCAATGATATTTAATACTATTACTTACAATCTGATTAATAATAAATTCCAGCCATTTACTATCACTTAATATTTGATATTCAACGTCACTTAACTCAACAGCAATCTTTTGATACAATAAACTATCCTGATTCTTTTTTATTACATTTTTGATAATATTATCTAAATTACACTTTTTAATTAAATAATCACTTTCACTGCTTTCAAGTCTTGCATAATATAAAACCATTTCGACATTATTTTCAATTCGATTAAGCTGATTTTTTAATTTTCTTAAATTGCTTTCACGATTATAAAGCATTAACTTCGCACTTGCGATAGGAATTTTAATCTCATGAACCCATAATTCAATATATTCTTTAAAGTCCTTTAATTGATCTTGATAAACTTCAATTTCTTCATACATCGATTTATCAATTTCATATAAAGAATCATACATTATTTTACCTTCTAAAAACTCAGGACGTTTAGCTAATTCTGTAATCAAACACTTTTTATCTAATCTTTCTAATTTAGTTATAAAATCTTGATAAAAATAATATTTACGTAAATAGCTATAACCAAAACCTATAAAGATAAAAATTATCAATACTAACATTATTGCAATTTTTAAAGAAATAGTTACTTGATACAAACTTAATAATAAAAATACTAATGCAAGCATCAATAATGATCCTAGCATTAAAAATAACTGATCTTTAAGATATGCAAACAGTTTCATATTAAAATATACCCCTGATCTCTTCTAGTTTCAATTACATCAACTAAACCAATCTTTTCTAACTTTTTTCTAAGTCTAGTTACATTAACCGTCAAAGTATTATCATCAATAAACTTATCAGTTCCCCATAAATAATTCATCATATCATCTCTGGTTACGATCTTACCTTGATTGATTACTAAATAATAAAAGATTCCCATCTCATTTTTAGATAACAATAATTCTTGATCATCTTTTTCTAAAGTACTTTTTAATAAATTAATTTTAACATCTTGATATGTTAGTTTAGGCTCTGTTTTATTTAAACGTTTTAATAATGCTTCAATATGCAACAACAAGATTGTCGGATTATACGGTTTAGTGATATAATCATCAACACCATAACTAAATGATAAAATCTCATCTACTTCATTATCTTTACTCGTTACCATGATTACCGGAATATTAGATACTTCTCGTAATCTTTTTAATAACTGCTGCCCATTTAAATAAGGAATCATAATATCTAATAAGATTAAATCAGGTTCAATCTCTAATATTTCAGTAAGTGCATTTTTAAAATCCTTTAAAATTATCCCACGATAACCATTATTATCTAATAATTTTTTTAATTCTTCTTGTAAAGCTCGATCATCTTCTACAATTAATATTTTCATATCATCTATCACCCCAATCTATTATAACCAATAATTTCACTTTTGACTTGCTTTCTTACAAAAGTGAAAGTTTTATTTTTCATATTCTAAAAAATCTAATATATTTACTTTATTATTTATTAACTATTAAATTATACATAACTCTTTTTGGTATCAAAACTTGATACCTTTTTACTATTTTTGTAATCGCTTTCATTTATTGTGTGTGCTAGAATTTTTTATAAAGGAGGATGAAAATGAAAACGTTTAAGAAAAACTTATTGATTAGTTCTCTTAGTTTTATGTTCGCACTAAGCGGGATAACTAGTGTATGGGCTGAAGATGAACCAAATACTAATCCATCTTCTATCCCTGTAGAACTAAACGAGAACGAAAATGCATTTTTAACTGATCTTAACGAAGATGGTTATGGAGAACTAGGAAGATACAAAGTGGAAAAAATCAAAGAAAACATTTATCACTTTGATGAAGGAACTAAAGAACTTCCTGGTGGAGCAACTGATGATAATGGAAATATGAACAATCCGTCATCAATGTATTTTGTTCAAGATGAAAATGGAGTAATATTAATTGATTTAGGAAATGGTTCTTCTAATGAAGAAGATATCCAAAATGTTAAAACAATCGTAAATTCAATGACAGGTGATAAACCATTATCAATTATCATTACTCATAATCATGGCGATCACACTGGTTTTGGTAGATCAGAAGAAGTATTTGCTGATGTAAATGTCGAAAAAGTATACATTAGTGAACCAGACTATGATGGTGCTAAAGAAGCGCTTAGTCAATTTAGTGATATAATAGAAACAGTCGATGATAATAAAGAAGTTACTATTTATGGTACCACTTATACTTTCAATATTGTCGGTGCACATACTGAAGGGTCTTTGATGATTACAGACAAAACTCATAAAGCATTGTATACTGGTGATACTTTTGGAAGTGGTTTTATTTGGGCACTTTGGGATACAAATAATGGTAATCCTCTGGC
>NZ_JAGHEW010000094.1 GCF_017889095.1 Thomasclavelia sp.
GGTTTATGTAAATGATTTGCCAATTTGGTCAATGAATTATTATGGTCGTGTGTTAGATAAACGATTCGATGGTGATTTTTTAAAAGCTGTTTTAAAACAAGTTCCTATAAATAAGCCGTTTAGAGGACCAGAAAGATTTTCTAAAGGGGATTTTCATTATTATAATACGGTTGAAGGTGAAATTGAGTTTTTTCATGGTAAAGAAGTAATCTTTTATCAAGAAACTAAAATATATGAGTGTTTATATCATGGTGGGATGATTGAATAAAAAAATGTCAGAGTATTCTGGCATTTTTATTTAGAAATTTTGATTTTATCATTGGATAATTTATTTTTTAAGTGATTTGATAATTACGCTAATTCTTGATATTGATCTCAATTATTTTAGTTAGCATTTTTGCTTAAAATGATTATCATATTTAGGTATATAAAATCATATCAAAAGTGAATTAAGTATATTTTGTTTTAAATAGTTGAGATGTTTTGTGAAAATAATGTTGCTTTAAATATATTGATATGATTAAAAAATATTTGAAATAAAATAATTTTAAATAGGTTTTGTTATAAAAGAAAGAATTAGTTTTTTTATTTATATGGTATAATAACTGATGAAAAGATTTAATTTATAATTCAATGAAATTTTATTTGATAAGTGAGATAATAGAAAATATCGGAGGTAATGAAAATGAAAATTTTAGCGTTTACAGGAGCAGGAATTTCTAAACAGTCAAATATTCCTACATTCATGGAAAGACCAGATGTAAGAGAAAAGTTATTTAGAGATTATGCTAATACCCATCATCAAGAATATAATGAAGTAATTAAACAGTTAAAGGCTAATATGAATGGTGCTAAACCTAATGATGCCCATTATGCTTTAGCTCAGTATAACATTCCAGTTATTACGATGAATATTGATGGATTGCATAAACTAGCTGGCAGTGATGCATTAGAGATGCATGGCGGACTTCCTGAAGATGATGAAATGGATATAGCCTATTCATTATATAATAAACCAGTATTATATGGTGATCCGGCACCCAATTATCAAAAAGCTTATGAAATGGTTTATGATTTAAGGCCTAATGATGTTTTCTTAGTTATTGGCTGTTCTTATCATACGGCAATTGCGGTTGATTTAAGAGAGATAGCCAGATTAAGAGGTGCAAAAATCATCGAAATTCAAGAAGATGCTGCTCATAATGTAAGAAAGATATTAGAAAAAATAATCGGAGATCAAAAATAGTGAAAAATATCTATATTACCAATATACTAATAAATTCAGTTAGCCATTTAAAAAATATTGAAATACCTTTATCGAATGAAAAGAAAAATCTAATTATTACTGGAAAAAATGGTAGTGGTAAAACTTGTTTATTAGATGCACTTGCAAAACATTTGCAATCACTAGCTAGTGAGGATGCTTTTGGTGAATATTCAAAATATCTAAAAAACATACAAGAATCATTAAACCGTACTCATCGTAATCAAAATTTAGGAACGATTAATCAAATTCATGAAGATGTAATTAGCTGGAAGAATAAGTTGTTTGAAATAAATAATGGATTAGATATTTTATTTAATATAGATGCATCAAGTATTTATAAATATTTTAATGACGGTGAATTTGTTTTAGCGTATTATAAAGCAGATAGAGTTTTTCAAATTGAAGAAGTAAAAAACGTTGAAAAGATAAGTTTAAATACCAAATATTTAATTGAAGAAAAGCCAAGTTCTAAGTTTGTGAAATATCTTGTCGATTTAAAAGTTACGGAGGCACTAGCTTTAACAAACGGAAAAGAAAGAAAAGCTCAACAAATTGCAAGTTGGTTTCAGTCTTTAGAAGATCATCTAAAAGTTATTTTTGATGATCAATCGCTTCGACTAGTATTTGATGATGATGTTTTTAATTTTTATATTTCAATTAATGGAAGAAATAATTTTGATTTCAATACTTTATCAGGCGGATATTCTGCGATACTTGATATTGTAGTAGATTTAATTATGCGAATGGAAAAAATATCAAATAGAAGATTTGAGTATACTGTGCCTGGTATAGTTTTAATTGATGAAATAGAAGCTCATTTGCATTTAGAACTACAAAAAAATATCATGAAATTTTTAACAGCTATTTTTCCGAATATTCAATTTATTGTAACAACACATTCGCCTTTTGTAGTTAATAGTTTGGATAATGTTATTATATATGATTTAGAAAATGGTATTTTAGTTGAAAATGGATTAACAAACGTTCCTTATAAAGGAATAGTCGAGGGATATTTTCGAGTGGACTCCTGTTCAAAAAAATTAAAAGATAAATTTGAAAGATATAAGAAATTAGTAAAGAAAAAGTATTTAGAAGATGAAGATTTTGCTGAAATCTCAAGACTTCAAATTTATTTAGAAAAAATTCCTGATTATTTAGCGTTGGATATTTCAACTGAATATCAAATGTTAAAACTGGAATTTGAGGGGAGAAATGATTTGGAATGATAAAAATTGAAAGAAGTTTAATGGCTCCTAAATCACTTAAAGAAAAACGTAGATATGATGGTAATGATGTTGTTATGCAATTAAAACATGATTTTTATGATAAATGTTATATATGTGGCATTAAACCAGTACAAGATCCTGAAATAGAACATCTATTACCTCATAAAAACGGGAAGTTTCCTGAAAGAAAATTTGATTGGCAAAATTTGTTTTGGTCATGTCGGCATTGTAATAGTATTAAAAATCAGACAAAGTATGACGAAAATGTTATAGATTGTTGTAAAAGGGATCCTGAAATGTTAATAGATTTCATGTTAATGGGAGATTCTGTTATTGTAAATGCAAAAGGTAATAGTGATAAGGAAGCTCTTGTAACTGCTGAATTAGTAAATGAAGTCTTTAATAAAAAGAATACTGGAATGAGAATTTATAAATGTCAAGTTAGGGTAGATGAGCTATTTAAAGAAATGTATGCTTTGTTTGATACATTAGAAAAGTATCAAAATAATGATCGTTCAATAATCGTACAAAGAACTTTAAGGGGGTTATTAAATCGGAAATCTCCTTTTGCTGAATTTAAAAGAAATTATATTAGAATTCATCAAGATAGATATCTTGAATTAATGCAATATATTAATTAATATAGTAATATTTTACTAAAAATAAGTAATTAACAATTGTTTATAATATATTATAGTGAGAATGCAATTATTAAGGTAATAACAAGCAATCAAAGTATATGAAAAATATAAATTGAAGTTACGAAAATTATGAAATTACAATAATTTGACTAAAAAACTATTGGAAATTGTGGTTTTATCTTAGCATACTTTTTCATTTCTAGTGGCTATTAATAAATCATAAGAAAATAAATGTTTATTAATTGACAAAATTATTTTTAATCAGTATTATTAGATATATAGTTTAAATACGTTGAATTGAAAGAGTAGACTAGGCGTTTAGGCAAAGAGAGTATCGGTGTGGTGTGACGGTATCCAAACAAATAGTTGAATACATCAAGGAGTAGAATGTTGAAATTAGTAGGCATCTCCGGGAACACCCGTTATAGTGTTAGAGTATGAACTGTTTTTAAACAGCGTACTTGATGAGGCTAATATGAGTGATCTATTAGTGAATAAAGGTGGTACCACGAAGTTATCTCGTCCTTTGATTAGGACGAGTTTTTTATTTATAAGGAGGAAATTGAAATGATTATTGTCTTAAAACCGCATACAAATGAAAAGGAAATTGAAAAAATTGAACAGTTAATTGTTGCTAAAGGAGCTCAGCCTCATGTTTCTAAAGGAGAAATCCAAACTATTATTGGCATGGTAGGGGATACGACTAAAATTGATCCTAAAGCAATTGAAGTTGAAGAATGTGTTGAAAAAGTAATGAAAGTATCGGAACCATATAAATTGGCTAATCGGGCTTTCCATCCTGATGATACAATTATCGATGTTGCCGGAGTGAAGATCGGTGGCGATAATTTAGCCTTGATTGCAGGACCATGCTCGGTTGAAAGTGAAAAACAGGTGATTGAAATCGCTAAATCAATCAAAGCTTCCGGTGCAAATATTTTAAGAGGGGTAGCTTTAAAACCAAGAACTTCACCTTATGCTTTCCAGGGAATGGGGTCTTCAGGATTGGATATTTTAGTAGCTGCTAAAAAAGAAACAGGACTGCCAATTTGTTCTGAATTAATGGATGCTTCATATTTAGATGAATTCAATGAAAAAGTTGATTTGATTCAAATTGGAGCCAGAAATATGCAAAACTTTGATCTGCTTAAAAAAGTTGGAGCAGGAACAAATAAACCAATTTTATTAAAACGGGGCTTAAGCGCAACTTTTGAAGAATGGATCATGTCAGCTGAATACATTATGGCTAGCGGAAATCCTAATGTAATTCTATGTGAACGGGGAATCAGAACGTTTGAAAGCTATACAAGAAATACATTAGACTTGCAGGCAATCCCGGTAATCAAGAAATTAACACATTTACCAATCGTAATCGATCCAAGCCATGCGGGAGGAAAATGGTGGTTAGTAGAACCGATGGCAAAAGCGGCAATTGCAGCCGGAGCCGACGGATTAATGGTCGAAGTACACAATAATCCAGAAAAGGCATTATGTGATGGAC
>NZ_JAGHEW010000095.1 GCF_017889095.1 Thomasclavelia sp.
AATGAATGTGTCTTAGTGTTATCTAAAAGCGGTGGTGTGAGTGATTTTATGCTCTATGCATTAGGATTGCAGGATTATTCACAGTTAGAAACGATGATCTCACAATTTTCAGCTAATCAAAAAGTTACTATCCCTGATAATGATAATAACTATTCGTTTGAGGATTTAGTTGGCTTAGATTATAAGTTAGTTAACGTTTTTGATTGTTATCAATATGATGCTTCTTATAATGTTTATCGTGATAAAACTGATGATCAAAATTATATGCGGGAGATAATTAATAACGGTGAGGATCTTAAAATTGTCGGGGTAGTCCAGCCCCTTGATGGTGCAAATGCAACAATGTTGAAATCAGGGATTGGTTATTTATCAAGTCTTACTGATCGGGTAATTGATCAGGCAGCTAACAGTGAAATTGTTCAAAAACAAATTAGTAATCCGGAAATTGATGTTTTTACGGGAAAGAGATTTGATGAAAAAGATGAATCTAGTTTAGATATGCAATCTTTATTTAGTGTTGATAGTGAGATGTTGAAAAGTGCTTTTAAGATCGATCAAAGTAAATTAAGTGTTGATGATAGTGATTTAGATTTTGGCAATCTCCAGGTTGATTTTTCTACGTTACCTAATATTGATCCTAATAGTTTATTAAGTAATATTAATATTCAGTTTTCAAATGAACAGATTGCTAGTTTGACTGATAAAATTAAAGAGCAGTTTCAGGCGTATTTAGTTGAACATAATTTAACGGATCCAACTAAAATGGATGAATACTTCCAGGCGTATTTTCAAAGTGAGGAAGCACAGGCTTTGATTAGAAGTGAAATGCTTAAAATCATTCAAGATAGTAATATGGTTGATCAGTTTCAAACTAATTTGCAAAATCAAATGCAGACGATCATGGCTGAATATAGCAAGACGCTAGCAGCTACTTTACAGCAGCAGATTGCTACAGCTTTAAATAAACAAATGAGCAATTTAGCCAATTCTTTTCAAGATGCTATCAGTATTGATACTAGTAAATTTGCCCAGGCAATTCAAATAAATATGTCAGAAGAAGAATTATCAGAGTTGATGTTATCGTTAATGAGCAAAGAAACATCATCTTATGATAATAATTTAGCTAAGTTAAATTATGCTGATAGAGAAAAACCTAATGCCATTAGTATTTATCCAACTGATTTTGAAAATAAGCAGGAAGTAATTAATATCTTAGATCAGTATAATGAAGATGTCGAAAAAGTAGATGAAGATAAAGTAATTACTTATACTGATTATGTCGGAACCCTGATGTCATCAGTTACCGATATTATTAATGTCATTAGTTATGTTTTGATTGCCTTTGTGGCAATTTCATTAGTAGTTTCTTCAATTATGATTGGAGTTATTACGTATATTAGTGTTTTGGAAAGAAAAAAAGAAATTGGAATTTTACGGGCAATTGGGGCTTCGAAGCGAAATATTTCGCAAGTATTTAATGCCGAAACATTTATTATTGGTTTATTTGCGGGAGTACTTGGTATTGTGATTACGTTATTGTTATTGATTCCTGGTAATATGATTATTCATGATATTGCCGGAAGTCAGGATGTTAGTGCTATTTTACCAACTGCAGGAGCGATCATTTTAATTGTTTTAAGTGTTATCTTAACTTTATTAGGTGGTTTGATCCCGGCTAAAAAAGCGGCTTTAGAAGATCCGGTAACAGCCTTAAGAACAGAATAGTAAAACGGCATTAAGAACAGAATAGTAAAAAGGTATCGAGTTTTCTCGATACCTTTTATTAATCAATTTTAAATAAAGAAATAATTTCTTGGGTTGACATTGATGTAATACTATTACGATTATTTTCAACAAAGATATTTGATAGATCTTGTTTTTGTTCCTGTAATTCCTGGATCTTTTCTTCAATACTGTTTTTCATAATTAGTTTATAAACTTGTACACAGTTAGTTTGACCAATTCGATAAGCTCGGTCAGTAGCCTGGTTTTGAGCCGACATATTCCACCAAGGGTCGTAGTGGATAACGATTGAAGCAGCTGTTAAATTCAATCCCGTACCACCAGCTTTTAAGGAAATCAAAAAGACAGTTGTATTATCTTTTTGGAAGGCATTAACTAACTGATGTCTTTTGATTTTGTTAGTAGCTCCAGTTAATACATAATAAGAAATATCGTTTTTTCTAAATTCTTTTTCTAAGAGATCTAAAGAAGTAGTGAACGATGAAAATAATAATACTTTTTGATTATTTTCTTTAGCTTTTTTAATAATATCTAAACAAGCATTCATCTTAGAACTTGGTCCTTCGATTTCTTTAGATAAGATTCGAGCATCGCAGCAAATTTGTCTTAGTCTTGTCATCATTGATAATATTTGAATATGATCAATATGAGAAACATCTAAAGCTTGTTGTAATTTATCATTAATTTGGCTTAAATTAGCCATATATAAATTTTCTTCTTCTTTATTGAAAGCAATTTTAATTGTGTTTTCAACTTTTTCTGGTAATTCCGATAATACTTCTTGTTTAGTCCTTCTTAGAATAAACGGTTCAACCATCTTTTTAAGCCGGTTTTGAATTTCTAAATCTTTGTTAAAGACGATTGGACGTTCAAAGTTTTCTCTAAAATAATGATAATTATAAAGATAATTTGGCATCAGGAAATCAAAGATCGACCATAACTCTGCTAATGAGTTTTCAATTGGTGTTCCGGTAAGAGCAAAACGATGAATGCCGTTTAACTCTTTAACTACTTTAGCATTTTTAGTAGTCTGGTTTTTAATATACTGCGCTTCGTCTAAAATAATATATTCAAAGCGATAATCTTTGTACAATTCATAGTCCCGTCGTAAATAATCATAAGAAGTAATGACAACGTTATAATCATTGATCGAAGCAATGGCTTTTTGACGAATCGATAAATTACCGGTTATACAAATAACTTTTAGATCTTTAGAGAATTTTTTGATTTCATCTTGCCAGTTTAAAATTAAGGTTGCTGGAGTAATGACGATACTGATTTTATTTTGAACATCTTCTAAAGCCGCAATCATTTGTAATGTTTTACCAAGCCCCATGTCATCGGCTAAGATCCCACCAAAACCATAATCACTCATTGTTTTGATCCAGCGATAACCATCTTTTTGATAATCTCTTAAAATATCCTGATAAGCTGGGGTGATTGGATATTGATTAGCAGTGCAGTTGCTAATGTGATCAATTAAATCCTGGTATTGCTGGTCACGTGAAAACTTAATTGTTTTGCTATCAAGGGCTAACTGGTTTAAATACAAAGCTTTTGATTTATCAACTAATATCTTTCCATCTTCAACATTATTACTATTAATATTTAGATCTTGAATTAATTCATAAGCTTCACTAATAGTTTTATCTTCAAGATTAATAAATTCTCCATTTTTTAAGCGATGATAAGATTTATGTTTTTGATAAGAATCTAAAATTCCCTGGATTTCATCTTTAGAAACATTAATACTATCTAAATCGATTTCTAATAGATCGTTTTTTAAACGGATTCCAATGTTGAAAGAAACATTTCTTGGTTTATTAATATTTTTAATATCTTCACTGACAAAGACATCACAATATTGATTTAATTTAGGTAAAATATTTTTAATAAAATTATAAATATCTTCATCATTATTAGTGATTAGATACATATTAGTTAGTTCATCGTAATTAGCATAATCTTCAATTAAAGCTAATGCTTTATCAACTTTTAATGGTAACTTAGTTTCATAGCTATCAATATATTTACCGTCAAATAAAATATTTCCATCTTCGTCGCGATATTCTAAATTAATCGTTAAATCACCAAAATGATTAATATCAACGTATAACAATAATGTAATTACACTTGGTAAGTAATCATCAATATTAGCACCAGTTATCGTAATATATGGTAGAATCTGATCAATGATATATTTACCAAAATAGCCAAAATCTTCTTTATCAACGATCATGTTTTCTCTAGCTAAAGCTGATAGCAATCTTTTAGTGATCTTTGACATTTTAGCGCTATAACGGTTTAAAACATTGTTTTGTAAACAATAGATATATTGATTACCGATAATTAATTCACCATCGGCGATTGTTAAAGACAGTTCAAAATAATCATCTTTATCTTCAATATTTATCGAAATATTATCATGATCAATGGTTGTAAATAATAAGTTAATATCTAAATTGGTTAAATATAAATCAAAGAAATCATCGATATTATACTGGTTTATTTCAATCGCTCGAAAGCGCTCGATATTATCGATAAAATCACTATTATCATGAATAAAACTGATTTGTTTTAAAGCATCTTCGTTAAAGCTATGACGATTATGATCAGTCGTTAAACTGCCATAAGTTGTAACTTTATGATAACGATAATTTTTAATAAATTCTTTAAGATTTTTAATTACATAAGTTTTTCTATCACCAATTCGATAGGAAATTGATAGGCGATTAAATGAGTAATTAATATATGGAATTAAGCGAATTGTTGAATTTGTCAATAGGGGTTCTTGATAGTTGGAATAACTATCAATCAAATCTTTGGCGGCCTGGATCTTAGTACTAATTTTCTTTTCTTCCTGAATTCTTTCAAAAGCTTGGATCTTGGCACGATACTTAGCTTTTTGATTAAATTGGAAAGGAATATCAGACATTTCTAAACTATAAAATTTTAATAATAAAACACCAATATGACCACAAGCAACCTGATTATCCTTGCTGTTTGTACAATCGCATAAAAAGTTAGTTATTTTGCCACTTGTATCAACAACAATTTGACAGTTATGGCTTTGATCATTGATAGTTACTTCACCATCAATATGATAACTATTGCCTTGTTTAATAACTGACATATTGGTAATAACATCTTCTTGGTAGTATTTACGTGCTATCCCCCAGTTTTGTTCATTAAATATTCTATTTATTTCATCATCTTTAATATACATGTATTTCCCTCCGATAGTTAATTATACCATTAATTTAATTATTCCCAAATAGAAATTGTATAAAATATTTTACTTAGAACTTAAAAGTGATATAATAGGGCTATGGTAATTGCCGGTATAGCTCCAATGGTAGAGCAATCCACTCGTAATGGATAGGTTGCAGGTTCAAATCCCGTTGCCGGCACCATTTTTATTTATCAATCGTAAGATTGATTTTTTATTATTTAAAGGAGAACTTATGATGAAGATAGATCAATATTCTTATAATTGTGGAATCATGGATTGCTTTAGTGAAATGGTGCGGGCTCGGGTAAAAAAACTAGCCTTAGCACATCCTTTTAAAACCCAATTAGAAAGAAGTCAGTATTTAGATTTTGTTGAAAAGATAACGAAACAGTATCAAATAAATTATTATTTAGATGATGATCCGCTTATCACTGATTTATTTCCATATTCATTAAATCGCAATACCTATAATATTATTTTTTATTTAGATGAAAAAGATATTCAAGCTTATCAAAAATTAAAGGAACGAAAAAATATTGCTATTAAAAATAATCAATATCATGTACTAAGAAAAGAAATAGCCTATCAATTTGGTTATTTGCTTAATTATGATGATAAAACAATTGCAGCCTATATTAAGCAAAATAATGAAAAAGAAGATGACCAAGGTAAGTAAAATTAATTGGTTTAAAAAACGGGTAATATAGTTGGATGACGATAATTGTAATTAAATATGAATATTGTTTTGATAAATTATGGTGCTATGTTAATTTTCATAGCACCATTTTACTATTTCTTTAATTAATGTTTCAGGAAGAGGCTGATCATACTTAAGATAAATAGCCGATTTTTTACATTCATATTCAGATAAATCGTTTGAAAAATGTTCGATTGCTTCTTCACCGACATAAAGACTGGTATGCTTTTTACAAGCTGCAAATTGTACAATGATTTCTTTTTCGCTGTATGTTGGCATACTCCAGGCAATTCTTGGTTTAATATCAGGAATTGCATCGATAATTGTTTGATGAAGTTTTTGAAAATAACCTTGTAATGGTAATTCTTGTTGTAAGATCCATTCTTCAATAGTTTCTGGTGCTTTGCCACAGTAATGAGATTGATTTTTTCTTTTGAATTTTCGGTTACATTTAGGACATGTCCACATAATTTGATCTCCTTGCTTTGTTTTTACATATTTTTTGCATAATCAATTCGATATCCAAAGTTTTTTGCAAGTGACATTAGTGTTTTAAGATTAGTTTCTTTACAGATGAAAAGCAAATAAGAATCGCTATTGATATCAAAGGCACCAACAACACTATCCAACTTGCGCCATTTATTATCTAGTATTTTACACCACTCAGGGATAGATTGTTCTTCACTTAGCCATTTGTCATTAATTTTTAATGATAATGAACTTAATCCTTTAAGCTTAGAAAGCTGTGCTATAAAATTATCTTTTTCTTCTTTCCAGTCACATTCACATACGTAATTAGAGTTTATTAAAAGATCAATACAACCGATCCATTGTAAAAAAGATGATTCTTCTTTATTAGTGATTCCCCGTTCGTTGTAGTCATCATGATGGTTATTATAATATTCAAGCGGGTTATTGATACAATCTTGGACATGATTTAAAATATTGGTATTATTAAAACTTGCAATTCTTACTATTTCCATTAAATCATCATCGTATTGTTTGGTTATTTTATTATTTTTTTCTTTTTTTAATTTATCAAATAATCCCATTTTTAAATCTCCGTAAAATATATTTTCTACAGCTTTTATCTATATAATCTTAATTTTAAAATAATTCAATAAAGTTCTGTTTGGTGATGTTGCTTTAAATATTGTAATAAGCCTTGACATCCTTCATAAACATCATCATAGGTAATATCAAAATTACCGGTATACCAAGGATCCGCAATATCACGAGGATGATCGCTGAATTCTAAAAGTAAATGAACTTTATTTAAAGGGTCTTTTTTTACAATTCTTAAAATGCCATCAATATTTCGTCTTTCCATAGCGATGATATAGTCATATTTATCATAATCAGATTTCTTTAATTGATGAGCAGTTTTGTTGTCGGTAGAAATATTAACTTCTTTTAATTTATTTTGAGTACCAAAATGTACAGGCATGCCTACTTCACCACAAGTACCAGAAGAAGCAATATAAAAATGCTTACTTAGATTTTCTTTAGCAACTAAATCTTTAAAAACAAATTCTGCCATTGGGGAACGACAAATATTCCCTAAACAGACAAATAGTATTTTGATCATTGATCTTAGCTCCTTTGATTTAAATTTGACTATATTATAACAAATTATTCAATAAAATAAAAAAAGATGATTACCATCATCTCTGCTTCAACAAATGGTGACCCGCAGGCGATTCGAACGCCTGACCCTCTGATTAAAAGTCAGATGCTCTACCGACTGAGCTAGCGGGTCGTTTTCTTAATGCCTAATTAAGATAGCATATTTTTTTTATTATGTAAAGCTATTTTTTAATATTATTGTATTTTATGTCAAAAAAGTGGATTTAAACCAGATTCAATATTTCTACAATATTTTATATTTGAATATGATTTAATCATTTATGGGTGATAATAGTGAGATTTTGGTATTTGATTTTTTGTTTAGTGTTTTTATGTGGTTGTCAAAATGAAAAAGTGAATGAAGCAGGGGCTGAGGTTTTTGATAGTCAAGTTTTAGAAATTGAAAATAAGATTGTAAAGAATCAAAAAAA
>NZ_JAGHEW010000096.1 GCF_017889095.1 Thomasclavelia sp.
AACAATGGTACATTGTTCTTCAGGCGGGTCAAAAAGATTATGAAAGAGATAATTCCTCATGGAATATCTAATTATATTAGTAGTAATCTTATATTTAGTAAGGTCTAAAGAAGACTAACTAAATAAATGACCCGCTTATAAACAGCGAAAAGGATGAGTCGCACCTCATCCTTTTCATTTGGAATATCTAATTGCACTTATATAATTGCATATTTATCATCAAAAATCAAGTATTATATTTGTCATAATAGATATTTAAGTAAATATTTTGTAATAAGTTTTTGATGATTATAAAAAGAAATTACTATTAAGTATCAAACAGTGGCGATGTTTTAGAGATAGACATTATTTTTAAGTTATTTGAAATAAATTAATAAATTTAACTAGAAATATTAGATAAGCTCTTGTTAATATTTTCACTTGACATTATAATAGTTTTGTGGGATATTTATACCTAATATAATATAGTAAATGGGGAAATATAATGAAAGAGATTATTGAAGAAATTAAGCAATTAAAAAGTGAAAAAAATGCTGTTATATTAGCACATTATTATGTAGATGGGGCAATCCAGGATATTGCCGATTATTTGGGTGATTCTTATTATTTATCAAAGATTGCTGTTGATTGTGCGCAGGATGTAATTGTTTTTGCCGGAGTGGAATTCATGGGTGAAAGTGCTAAGTTATTGAGTCCAAATAAAACCGTATTAATGCCTGATTGTAATGCCGATTGTCCAATGGCACATATGGTTGACGAAGCTTTTATTAAAAAAATGAGAGAGCAGTATGATGATTTATGCGTAGTATGTTATATTAATTCAACTGCGCGAATTAAAACTTTAGCTGATGTTTGTGTTACTTCATCTAATGCTAAAAAGATCGTGGCAGCTTTACCAAATAAAAATATTTTGTTTATTCCTGATCAAAATCTAGGAAGACATATTGCTAAGATGATGCCTGAAAAGAATTTTCTTTTCTGTGATGGACATTGTCCAAGTCACTATCAATTAACGGTTGCGGATTTAAAATTGGCTAAGGAAAAACATCCTAATGCGCCGATTTTAATCCATCCTGAATGTAAACCTGAGTGTGTCTTAATGGCTGATTATGCCGGTAGTACCTCTGGAATTATCGATTACGCTACTAATGATAATGAACATGATGAGTTTATTGTGGCTACTGAAGTAGGGGTAATTCATGAAATGCAAAAACAAAATCCGGGTAAGAAGTTTTATTTAGCTAGTGATAAACTAGTTTGTCCGGATATGAAGAAAAATACTTTAGAGAAATTACGTGATTGTTTAAAATACAATTTAAATGAAGTTAAGTTAGATGATGAGTTTATGGCTAAGGCTAAAAAGCCGTTAGAAAGAATGCATGAGCTTGCAAAATAAGAGGATGATATTATGGATAATAATTATGATGTGATTATTGTAGGAACTGGTGCGGCGGGATTGTTTGCTGGGCTGTGTTTACCGGTTGATTTAAAGATTTTAATGATTACTAAAAATAAAATTGAAAATAGTGATTCTTATTTAGCTCAAGGGGGAATTTGTACTTTAAAAAGTGCTGATGATTTTGATGCTTTTTATCAAGATACTTTAAAAGCGGGAAGAAATGAAAATAATCCCGAATCAGTTAAGATCATGATTCAGCAGTCACCTCAAATTATGAAGGATTTAATGGATTATGGCGTAGAATTTGATCGTGATAGTAAAGGGAATCTGGCTTATACTCGCGAAGGAGCGCATTCACAATATCGAATCTTGCATCATCAAGATGTTACGGGTAAAGAAATTACATCAAAACTAATTATGCAAATTAAACAACGTGACAATGTTACGATCATTGAAGATGCAACAATGTTAGATATTATTAATAAAAATAATGTAGCTTCGGGAATCGTCATGGAAAAAGATGGGAAAAACTATCAAATGAATGCTAAAGTAGTTATATTAGCTACTGGTGGAATTGGTGGTTTGTTCCAACATTCATCAAACTTTAGACATATTACTGGTGATAGTTTTGCTATCGCCCTTAGAAATGATATTCAGCTGGAAAACTTGAATTATATTCAAATTCATCCAACGACTCTTTATACGACAAAACCAGGGCGCAGTTTTTTGATTAGTGAATCAGTACGCGGTGAAGGCGCTTATTTATTAAATCCGCGGATGGAACGCTTTGTGGATGAATTATTACCACGTGATGTTGTCAGCAATGCAATTAAAGCGGAAATGGATAAATATAATGCCAACCATGTTTATCTATCAGTTATTCATATGGATCATGACCAAATTAAAGAGCGTTTTCCTAATATTTATAATCGCTGTTTAGAAGAAGGTTATGATATGTTTAAAGATCCCATTCCCGTTGTTCCCGCTCAACATTATTTAATGGGGGGGATTAAAACCAATATTTGGGGTCAAACTTCAATGAAAAATCTTTATGCAGTTGGCGAAACTGCCTGCAATGGAGTCCATGGGGCAAATCGTCTTGCCAGCAATTCTTTACTTGAAAGTTTAGTTTTTGCTAAAAGAGCAGCTAAAAAGATTTGTGAACATATTGATGATACATTATTGATTGATCGTATCATCGATTTAGATAAATATGATAAAGATAAATTAGCACTTGAAAATAAAGAATTAATCATGAATGAAATTAAAAGAAAAGATGGTGAATTTTATGATAAATGGTGTAAATCTGAAAGTTAATATTGATGAATATATTTTAAATGCCTTAAAAGAAGATATTACTAGTGAAGATGTTACTACTAATGCCATTATGCCTGAAGCTAAACAAGGGCAAGTAGAATTGATTTGTAAACAAGATGGTATTTTATGTGGGATTGAAGTTTATCAGCGTACTTTTGAATTACTGGATCCAGCTTGTAAATTGGAAACGAATTATCAAGATGGTGATGTAATCAAAAAAGGTGATTTGATTGGTAAAGTTACTGGTGATATTCGGGTGTTGCTTTCTGGTGAACGGGTGGCATTAAATTATTTACAGCGAATGAGTGGAATTGCCACTTTTACTAAAGAATTGGTAGCAGTTTTAAAAGATAGCAAAACTAAATTATTGGATACTCGCAAAACAACACCAAATAATCGTATTTTTGAAAAATATGCGGTTAAAGTTGGCGGTGGAACTAATCATCGCTATAATCTATCAGATGGTATTTTAATCAAAGATAATCATATTGGAGCTGCTGGCAGCATTCAAAAAGCGGTAGAATTAGCTCGTAACTATGCTCCATTTGTTCGTAAGATTGAAGTGGAAGTGGAAACACTAGAACAGGTAAAAGAAGCAATGCAAGCAAAAGCGGATATTATCATGCTGGATAATATGGATAATGATACGATGAAACAAGCAGTTGCTCTAATTGGTAATCAGGCTCAAACTGAATGTTCGGGTAATGTTACGAAAGAAAGATTATTAGAAATTGCCAATTTAGGGGTTGATTTTGTTTCATCAGGAGCGATTACTTATGATGCTCCAATTCTAGATTTTTCAATGAAAAATTTAAAACCAATTGAGTAATATAAAAGCAGTGGCTAGCCACTGCTTTAATTGTATTTATGAGGATTATTATTTAGTTTACGACCATAAAGTAATTGTAATGCATAAAGATTTGGTTTTTCAAAAGTATCATTATCATCAATATCATGAATAGTTTGATAACAGATTTGTTCATATAAAAGAGAAATATCAGGATCAATATCATCCATGCTTTCAGCGATAAACATTAAATAAATTTGGTTTTTAAACCGTTTTCCAATTAATTCAAAATTCTGTTCAACCGAAAAAAGAGCAGTAAGAGCTTTTTTAATTAATGGAATATTCAAATCAACTAATTCCTCATTATTTACAACCGGTTTACCTCCATAAATAGTGCGGTTGATAATCATGGCAGCTAAATCACCATCTAAAATCAACTTTTTAATAAATAAATTAACTTCTTTTGTATCCATAAGCGACCTCCATAAATTTTTTTATATTATTTATATCTCCCGCTAATTACAAAATTACTTTTTTTATTTGAAAATTTTTTAATTTTTTTTATTTTGGGAATAAAAAAGAATAGGTGATTAGATGGAAAATATATCTTATTGGCAGCTTACTTGTAAATTACCGCACTATCCGGTATTTAAAGCAAACGATGTATATGATGTAATTATTGTTGGTGGGGGAATTAGTGGGATTTCATTAGCCTGGCGTTTAAATCAACAAAATTTAAAAGTTGCTTTATTGGAAAAAGATACTTTAGCTAGTCAGACAACGGGACATACTACTGGTAAAATATCTTATTTACATGGGGTAATCTATTATCAGCTTGCTAAAGCTTACACAATGGCAGTAGCTAAATATTATTTATATTCGAATATTGAAGCGTTTAATGAAATCGCAAAAATCATTAAAGAAAAGCAAATTGATTGTGATTATCAAATAAATACTGCCTATATATGTGCTAATGATGAAACTAACGCTAAAAAAATTAAGCAGCAAATTGAAATGTTTAAACAGTGGGGCTTTGATGTTATTGATAATCAATTACCGAATTATCAAGCTTCAATGGGACTGGAAAATCAAGCTATCTTTCATCCCCTTAAATACCTAAAAGGATTATTACAGGAATGTAATCATATTGATATTTTTGAACATTCTTTAGTTAGTAAAAGTTATCTTGAAAACGATTTAGTAAATTTAAAAGTTAATGATACTATCGCTAAAGCTAAGAAAGTAGTCTGGATGACTCGTTTTCCTATAAACTTACAAAATGGCTTCTTTTTTAAGATGCTACAAGAAAGAGAACATTTGACATATCAAAGTTTAGCTAATGATTCTAATAGTATTTTAGATTTAACTACTAATTACTCAAAACGCATGATCGACCAACATCATTGTTTGCTGATCAATCAAAAAAGTAAGGCTTCCTGGTATGGACAAGATAGTAAGCCGCTTCGAATATTGCCTTATATTGGTAAGTTAAACGATCTTGAATATGTTAGTTATGGTTATGATAAATGGGGAATGACATTAAGTCATGTAGCTAGTAAATTGATTTATGACTTATTAATTAGCGGTGATAGCAAGTATGCTAATACGTATAGTTTAAAAAATAGTAATTATTTAAGTTCAGGCAGTGATATAGTTAAATTAGTGAAAAATAATTTTCATGGAATGATCAAAAATCGTTTATTAGTAAGTAAAGAACATCATTTAAAAGCTAATCATGGTAAGGTGATTTATCATCGTGGTTCTTTAGTAGCTGTTTATCGTGATAGTAAAAATCGAACTGTTTATTTATCGCCATATTGTCCGCATTTAAGATGTGTAGTAGAATTTAATTTTCAAGATCAAACTTGGTGTTGTCCATGCCACGGTTCTATTTTTGATGCGTATGGGAAACTGCTTTATGGACCAGCTACTAGAAATTTAAAAGAAAAATAAGTAAAAATGGTTCTTACCTAGTAATAGTACTAAAAATGAGTATTTATACTTATAGGTAAGAACCGCTATTTATTATAAATTTTGTTTGAGATATTCTGATAATCTAAGGGGCTGATATAAACCATCGATTAGATTATAAGGATCTAAGATATTAACATGATACTTAATAAATGGTGTTAAAAACTGGAGATATGCTTCTTTAGTGTCTTCTAGACAAAAAGTAAAAGATTGGCGGTCGTTAAAGGTTAAAATAAATGTCGTTTCCACGCCTTTTTCGTCAGTTAAAATCTTATCAATATTTTTAATTTGAATTTCTAAAGAAGCAATACTAATATAGTTTTTACGATCTAAAAAGTATTCAATTTGTTCAGTTTTTTTATAAATCAAAATTAGTTTTATTAATTCAATAAAATTAAGGTTTTCACGATAAAGCATATAGCTATTAAAGAAAAGAAAGATCTTACGATTACTGCATATTATTGATATTGATAGAAAAAACAAAATCAAAGCAAATGAAACAATCAAAAGAATAATTGTTTTATATGGTGAATTTTCAACTAGAGCGATAACAATGATATATGCTAAAAAGATTGAACATAGTAAATAAAAGATTATAGTACTTTTAGATAATGGTTTAAAGCCATATCGATTAAGTGGCTCCATTTTCATCACGCTCCTTTTTTCTTTGCAGCATTTCCTGATATGAATAAACACAGCCACAATAACTTTGACGATATAAGTTATATTCTCTAGCCATATTAACTGATTTTAAATAACCATTATTTTTTTTAAAATCACTAAATAAAAATTTAGTTGTCGAACTAGGATAACTAGCTCCGATTTCATTGATCCATTGGCTGTTTTTATGTGGTGAAACACTTAAAACAGTAGTCCAATAATCGAAATGATGAATGCTGGCATAGTTATAAGCATCATCCATTCTTTTTTGATAACAAAGATAACAGCGTTTCCCTCCTTCTGGTTCATCTTTGTATTTAGAAAGATCTTTTAGATATTCTTGGGGTAAATATGGTTTTTCAATGACAGTAATGTTTTGATTAAAGTCTTGATTGAATTGTTCAATAAATTCCAATGATTCATGGTAACGTCGATAGTATTCTTGATCGGGATAGATATTGGAATTGGAATAATAAATGGTAACTTTAAATAAGTTACAAATTTCTTTTAGGACATTACTAGAACAAGGACCACAGCAGACATGTAATAATAATGTTGGCTGCTGGTCTTTTATTTTTTCTAATTCTTCTTTAAATTTTAAGTCATAATTAATTTTCATAGGATTATTATAGCACAATTAAAGTAAATAAAAAATGGAAGGATTCCTTCCATTAAATTATTAACATACTATCACCAAAACTAAAGAAACGATATTGCTGGTCAATAGCTTCTTGATAAGCTTTGAAAATAAATTCTTTTGAAGCAAAAGCACTAATCAGCATCAATAAAGTAGATTTTGGTAAATGGAAATTAGTAATTAAGCAATCAATTGCTTCATATTGATAGCCTGGATAAATAAAGATATCAGTATTTTCATGAGTTGCCTTAAATTTACCATATTTTTTAATATTCGCTTCTAAAGTTCTTGTCGAAGTAGTTCCTACGGCAATGATTCTTTGACCATTGGCTTTAGCCTGATTTAGTTTATCAGCTACTTCAGGTTCGATCATATAAAACTCACTATGCATGTGATGATCGTTAATATCATCAACTTTAACGGGTCTAAAAGTACCTAGACCAACATGTAAAGTGACATCTAAGATTTCAATACCTTTAGCTTTAATTTTTTCAATTACTTCATCAGTAAAATGCAATCCCGCAGTAGGGGCAGCGGCACTACCTTCAATTTTAGCGTAAACCGTTTGATAACGGTTTTGATCATCAAGTTTTTCTTTAATATATGGTGGTAAAGGCATTGTTCCTAATTGATCTAAGATTTCATAAAAGATGCCATCATAGATCATTTTAAAGATTCGAATGCCTTCATCTTTAACTTCAATACATTTAGCTTTTAATAAACCTTCACCAAAGCTGATTTCAGTATCCACTTTTACAATTCTTGCATTTCCTACCAAACATTGCCATGTATTATCACCAAGATCTTTTAATAATAAAACCTCAACATGACCATTAGTAGCTTCTTTGATCCCAAATAATCTAGCGGGAATAACTTTAGTATTGTTTCTAACTAAAATATCTCCTGGTTGTAAATAGTCAACTAAATCATAAAAATGTTTATGTTCAATTGTCTGGTTTTGACGATTTAATACCATTAATCTTGAAGTATCTCTCTTTTCTAAAGGATGCTGTGCGATTAATTCTTCCGGTAAGTTAAAATCAAATTCACTAAGTTTCATTTAAAACGCCCTCTTATATACATCATGACCATACTGGTTCAAAAATTCTTCTTTAAAATCTAATAAACGATCATTTTTAATCGCTTCACGAATATCTTTAGCTAACTGTAATAAAAAGTAAACATTATGGATCGATAATAATGTTTTACCAAAGATTTCATCACATTTATGTAAATGGCGAACGTAAGCACGAGTATAATTTCTACATGTATAACAATCACAGTTAGGATCTAGTGGTGTAAAATCGTATTTAAATTTCTCATTATTAATATTTAACCGCCCAAGACTTGTCATCACGGCACCATGGCGAGCAACTCTGGTTGGTAAGACACAATCATACATATCAATACCGCGAATAGCACATTCGATTAAATCGATTGGATTACCAACTCCCATTAAATAACGCGGTTTATCTTCAGGAAGCCATTGAATGGCATCTTCAACCATTTTATACATTACATCTTTAGGTTCACCAACACTGGTACCACCAATTGAATATCCGGGAAAGTCCATTGCTACTAGTTCTTTGGCACATTTTTCACGTAGATCACTAAAAGCACCACCTTGAACGATACCAAATAAGGCTTGTTTTTCTGTATTTTGATGTGCATCTTTACCTCGTTTAGCCCAACGTAAAGTTCGTTCAACACTATTTTTCATATAGTCATAGTCACATGGATAAGGAGCGCATTCATCAAAGGACATGATAATATCAGCTCCTAGTTTATTTTGAATTTCAATTGATTTTTCAGGTGATAAAAATAATGAACTGCCATCAATAATGCTTTTAAACTTAACCCCGGCTTCTTCAATCTTTCTAGTTTTTCCTAAAGAAAAAACCTGGAATCCACCACTATCAGTTAAGATTGGTCCATCATAATTCATAAATTTATGTAAACCGCCAGCCTGGCTTACTACATCTTCACCTGGGCGTAACCATAAGTGATATGTATTAGCAAGAATCACTTGTGATTCCATTTCTTTTAACATTTCCGGAGCAATTCCTTTTACTGTAGCTAAAGTTCCTACCGGCATAAACATTGGGGTTTCAACATCACCATGAGGTGTATGTAAAATTCCATAACGAGCATTTGATTGTTTACAAACATGTTTTAATTCATAGCTTATTGCAGCCATATTGTCCCTCCTTTTTAAAGCAATGCTATTATACCTTAAAGTATCTTTAAAAACAATTTAAAAAGCGTTATTTACCTAATAACGCTAGATTAATTCTAATTTTTTTAACGCATAGTCGATACCATCATCATCAACCGATTTACTAACTAAATAAGCTAGATCAAATAATTGGGGATCACCATTACCCATTACAATTGCATGCTTAACATATTCCAACATTGGTTTGTCATTAAAACTGTCACCAAAAACATAAGCATCATCTAATTCTAAATTAAAATAATCAACTAAAAATTGAATTCCAGTAGCTTTACTATAACCAATTGGTACTATTTCCCCAAAATCATCACCACGATGAATATATTGGAAATCATCACTAATAGCTTGTTTAAAACTATTTAAGTCACTGTTTTGATCAAACCAAACTGTAAATTTATCAAATAATAAATTAGGATCATCAAATTTCAGTATTTTAAAGCCTAATTCATTATAATGATCTTTGATTTCTCTTAAAATAGGATGATTGATTGTTTCATCAAGATAAACACAATCTTTTCCCTCTAAAATACCATCAATCTTTGTTTGTCTTAATAAATCAACTATTTCTTTACAACGATTAGCAGTTAAAGTTTTACTCAATAAAACTTGATCATGCAAGCGAATATAAGTACCACAGCCACAAACATAACCATCAGGATCTAATGCTTTTATTTGTTCATCAATTGTTGCAAAAGGCCGACCAGTATTAATAAAAATCAAATGACCGTTAGCTTTAGCTTTTTTTATTGCCGCAAAGGTACTGTCACAAATTGTATGGGTTGTTTCCGAAAGTAATGTACCATCAATATCAAAGAATAAAATTTTATTTGTGCTCATATCAAACCTCCATTAGTATTATACAAGATTTGTCGATAGTTACCAAAGGTTATTTAGAAATAATGTATTTTTGATAAGCAGCAATTGCCTGTTTATAACGACGGGTACTAATAGTTAGTTTGGTATTATTATTTAAAGTAATTTCTCTGTTATTGATTTTATCAACATAAAACCAGTTAATTAAAACTGACTGGTTGATTAAATAAAAATCATTTGAAGCAATCATTGTTTCTAAGTTTGAGAGTTTGTAACGAGTTGTAATCGTTGTTTTAACAGTATGAATAAAACTTTGATGACCGCAGCTATGACAATAGATAATATCTTTTTTATTGATTGTACAAAAATCGTTTTTAATTCGTAGTCTTAGTTTTGAATGATCATCAGGTGATAAAAGAGTCTGGTTAAAAGACGATGAAAAATTTTCTTTATCTAGATAAAGAAACTGATCAAAGCTATCATTATTTTCTAATAAGATTATTTTGCAATCAGGATGATTATCAAGATATTGTTTGATGGGTAAGTAAGTTATTAAACTGGATTGATTAATTAATAGAAAATCAAAAGATTTGGTTTTATCTATTTGTGCTATATTTTTATAAGTAGTGATGGCAATGGTCTGGTTAGCTTTATTAAAGATTGTTTTTAAGTATGTAATTGTTTTAGTTAAAAAGATTAAATTATCTATGATGATAGCAATTTTTTTCACAGTATCACTCCT
>NZ_JAGHEW010000097.1 GCF_017889095.1 Thomasclavelia sp.
CCCTCTCTTTCGAGTGCTCATCTAATTTACCACATCCCCTCCCTTTTGTAAATACCTTTTTTTACTTTTTTTTGCTAAAATATATCTTTTTTTGTTTTTAGCTTTTTCAATTGAAAATTTCTTTACTATCTAAAATAATTGTAACAGGTCCACTATTTACTAATGATACATCCATCATTGCACCAAATATTCCTGTTTCCACCTTTATGCCACTATCTTTTAATTTTTGATTAAAATAATCATATAATGGTTTTGAAACATCTGGCTTAGCCGCATCTAAAAAACTTGGTCTTCTTCCTTTTTTACAATTTGCATATAACGTAAATTGGGAAATTGATAAAATACTGCCACCAACATCCAATAAAGATAAATTCAATTTTTCATTTTCATCTTCAAATATTCGCAAATTAATTAATTTATCAATCATTTTATCAACGATCATTTCATTGTCATCATTAGTGATCCCTACCAATACCATGAAACCATTGCCAATTTTACCAACTACTTTATCACCAACACTTACACTACTTTCACTTACTCTTTGTACAACTAATCGCATTATAATCCACCCTATCTTTCAAATTTCAAAAATGATATAATGCTATTATAACTGATTTTCAAACTGAAAGGAAGATAATATGACTACAACTCTTGCAAATAAAATGCGTCCAACTAAACTTGACGAAATCATTGGTCAACAGCATTTAGTTGGGCCTAATTCAATTTTAACTAAATTCGTTGAAAAGAAACATCCCTTTTCAATTATCTTATATGGAGAACCAGGCTGTGGCAAAACAACAATTGCTATTGCACTAGCAAACGACCTTGATATCCCTTATCGCCTTTTCAATGCTTCATCAGGAAACAAAAAAGACATGGATGCCATTATTGCCGAAGCCAAGCTGACTAATGGCATGTTTGTAATCATTGATGAAGTTCATCGCCTTAATAAAGCTCGACAAGATGACTTATTGTCACATGTTGAAAGTGGTCTGATTACTATTGCCGGTTGTACAACCAGCAACCCCTTTCATGCCATTAATCCCGCAATTCGTTCCCGCTGTCATATTCTTGAAGTAAAACCACTTCAAGAAAACGAAATCGTTACTGGCTTGAAAAAAGCTTTAAATTCACCAAAGGGCCTTAATAATCAATATCAAGCTAGTGATATTGTTTTAACCAAGATTGCCAGAGCTTGCGGTGGTGACATACGTTATGCCTATAATTGTTTAGAAATATGTAGTGTTGTTTGTAAAGATAATTATATTGATGAAAAAACTTTTGAAAAAGCAATGATCAAAACTAACGTAACTTATGACCGTGGCGAAGATCACTATTATGATACTTTAAGCGGTTTACAAAAATCAATTCGTGGCAGTGATCCTAATGGGGCTATGTTTTATTTAGCAAAACTAATCGAAGCCGATGATTTTGAATCGTTACAAAGAAGACTGATTACCATTGCTTATGAGGATATTGGATTAGCTAATCCTAATGCCTGCATGCGTACGGTCATTGCTTTGCAAGCTGCTAAAACAATCGGTTTTCCAGAAGCCCGGATTCCACTTGCAAGTGTCATTATCGATTTATGTTTATCACCTAAATCTAAATCAAGCGAAACAGCAATCGATGCAGCTATTGAAGCCTCAAAACAGCAAACATACCGCGTTCCTGAATATTTAAAAATGACACCGGTGGGACTACAAGAAGACGAAAAATACGATTATAATCGTCCTGAACTTTGGGAATATATTAATTATCTACCACGTGAATTAGCAAATCAGCAATTCTATATTCCTTGGATGACTAGCAACTACGAAAAAGCTTTAGCTGAAAATTATCGGCGAATTTTAAAACACGGACGCACTAGCAACATAAAAAAATTAAATCAAAAAAACAAATAGGACTGCCAAAAGTCCTATTTTTGTCCATTTAGATCAAATATTTCCATCCCACTATGAATTACTTGTAACTTATTTTCCATAATCTTTTTTAAAATTCTAATTGCCTCTATCCCCGTGCAATGTCCCGTATAAAAAACTGTCGGTAACTGTTTTAACAATTCACCAGTTTTTTCAATTGTTTCAATTTCCAACTCATTATACGGTTCTTTTTTGATCATATGAAAACCGCTAATTACAAAATTTGGATATTTAGCAAAAATTTGATGATACTGAGTTAAAATATTGATAATTCCATTATGACCACAGCCCGAAAATAAATATTGCTGATCATTATCTTTGACAACTAAATATTGTTCATGAATAAAATCATCCTGGACTAGATTACCAGCAACTTTTTTCATTATCCGCCTGTTAGCTTCAGGCCAATATTTTCTGCCTTGTACTCCTGCAAAGATCATTACCTCTTCATCAATTTTTAACATTTCATCAACTAAAACAAGCTGTTTTAAATTCCAAATCCGTTTATCAATACCAATATATTTAGATTGATCTCCATGAAGACTATAATAATCATTACTAGCAGTTTTTTGAATATAAATTTTAGCTTGGGGATTAATTTTGACAAATGATAAAACCCCACCACAATGATCATAATGACCATGAGATAAAATAACCAAATCAACTTTAGTTAAATCTATTTTCAATTTCTTAGCATTATTGATAAAAGCATCACTAGTCCCAGTATCCATTAAAATCCGATGATTTTTAGTTTCAATATAAAAACTTAAACCATGTTCATATAAACAATTTATTTCTCCCTTAGTATCTTCAATCAAATTAACGATCTTCATAACTATCCTCAATATAGCTAATTACATTTTTTACTGTATTATCAAAATTAGCTAAGTCAACATCAAACCATTCCACTGGAACCTGATTATTAAACCAAGTATATTGCCTTTTAGCATAATTACGAGAATGTTTTTTAATCAATTCAATTGTTTCTTCTAAACTTTGAATTCCTTGATAATAAGCAAACCATTCTTTATAACCAATTGCTTTCATACTTTGCAAATCACTAGAATATCCTTTTTTCATTAATTGATCAATTTCCGCTAATAATCCTTGGGCCATCATTTCATCAACACGCTGATTGATTCGCTGATACAATATACCCCGCGGTAGAGTTAAACCAATAAACTTTGCATCATAAATCAGTTCATGTTTTTGACTTGCCAAGGTTTCACTTTTTTTAATTCCCGTACTTTCATAAATTGCAATTGCTCTTAAAACTCTTTGACGATTATTAGGATGTAATTCTTTAGCACTCAATTCATCAATTTCTAATAACCGATGATATAACTGATCATTTGAAAAATCTTGATATTTTTCAACATATTCTTGATGTTCAACTTGACTATCACTAAATTGATAATCAAATAAAGCCGCTTTAATATATAAACCAGTTCCCCCAACAATAATAGGAACCTTATTATTAGCTATAATTGTTTTTATTTTTTTTCGAACTATATCTTGAAACTCTTTAACACTAAAACTTTCACTAGGATCTTTAATATCAATTAAATGATGAACTACACCATCCATTTCTTGTTTAGTAACTTTTGCAGTACCGATATCCATGGTCCGGTAAATCTGCATTGAATCACCACTAATAACCTCACCATCAAAATACTTAGCCAAAGCTACACCCATTTTAGTTTTACCAACTCCCGTTGGTCCTACAACAATAATTACTTTATCCATTAAGCCACCCTCTTAAATAATTTTTCTAATTCATAACTTGAATAAAATACCAAGGTCGGTCTACCGTGCGGACAAACATAAGGGTTATCACAGCGCATCAGCCGATCAATAATATTTTGCATTCCTTCATTAGATAAATGGGTATTAGCTTTTAAAGAAGCTTTACAGCTAAGCGTAGCAATCGCATGATCTTGCAATTTAACAACATCAACCTTATTATCCCTCAATAACTGCGTAACCATATCTTCAATAAAAACCTGCTCATCAATATTTTGCATCCATAAAGGCAATTGCTTAATTACATAACCACAATTACCAAATACTTCCAAATTAATTCCAACCTTAGCTAACAATTCCTTTCTTTCTTCAATAATTAAAAACTCACTTAAAGGATACTCTAACGTAATCGGAATTAATAAATCACGCATTGATAAATTCAACTGCTGATATTTTTCTAAAAAATACTCATAATTAATTCTTTCCTGGGCAGCATGCTGATCAACCAGATACATTCCCGTTTCATCTTCACAAATAATATAAGTACCATGAATTTGTCCTTTGACAAATATTTTTTTCTTCATCAACTTCTCTCTAGATTCTACTTTAGTTTCAATAATCTGTTTATCAGGTACGATATATTCATTTTTTTCCTCTTCAACAAAACTAAAATCATCTTGTTTAGCTTCTTCAAAAACAACTTGTTCATCATAAGTTGCCACATCAAGAGCATCTAAATTAATTGTTGAAGCCGGTTTAATAACCGGCTGTTCAATCGGTTTTTCATAACTTAAATTTAAACTTGGCTGTTCTACAGATACGGTTGGTTTTTTATAATTAGCACTGGCATCATAAGTCAAATTAATACTAGCTAATGCTTTACTGATTCCTTCATAAATCAATTCTCTCAGCTTATTTTCTTTTGAAAAACGAACTTCTAATTTAGAAGGATGAACATTGACATCAACTAAATATGGATCAATTTCAATATTAACGATTGTTACTGGATAACGTCTATCAGCCAAATAAGGCTGATATGCATTTTTTATACTATCAACACTAACTTTATTTTTAACGACCCGCGAATTAACCATCGTGATAATGTGATTGCGGTTAGCCCGATTGACATCAATTTTAGAAATATATCCAGTTATATGAAACTCATCATCACCAAAATCAATCGGGATCATCGCTTTAGCCACATTTAACCCATAAATATTAGAAATCACTTCCAACAAGTTTCCATTACCATTAGTTTTATATATAGTTCTTCCATTATGTACTAATAAAAAAGCAATTTGCGGATGCGATAATGATAACCGTTCTAAATAGGTTTGAATATTCGCAAACTCACTATTAATCGAACGAATATATTTCAATCTAGCTGGTACATTTTGAAACAATTTTTCAATTTTAATATTGGTCCCTTTTTTACTGTCACTTTCTTTACAGCCTAAATATTTTCCATATTCATAAACAACACTAGTTCCCACTTCACCAGTACTTGTTTTTAATTCAAAATGACTAATTGAAGCAATTGAAGGAATTGCTTCACCACGAAAACCTAAAGTCTGGATACAAAATAAATCCTGATCATCTTTGATCTTACTAGTAGCATGACGACTAAAACAAAGCAAAGCATCGGCTTTTTCCATTCCATCACCATTATCAATGACCTGAATTAAATTCAATCCACCTTCTTCAATAATCACATCAATTTTCGTACTATTAGCATCAATACTATTTTCAACTAATTCCTTAACAACATTGGCCGGTCGTTCAATTACTTCACCGGCTGCAATTTTATTAGCTAAAACATCATCAAGCTGTCTGATTTTTGCCATCTACTCACCTGCTTTCACTTAACTTTTTTAATTCAATCAAGGTTGATAAAGCATCGATCGGTGATAATTGCATTGGATCAATACCCTCTAAATACTTTTCAACCACACTTGGTGTTTTTATAACTTCTGATTTTAATGAATCATCACTTAAATGATTTTCAATATTGTTCTTTTCTAACGCCTCTAATAAAATATTGGCACGATTTAATACCTCATCAGGCAATTTAGCTAATTTTGCTACATTAACCCCATAAGATTTATTCGAACGTCCTGGTCTAATACGATATAAAAAGACTAAATCATCATTTTCAATTGAAGCACTGGCATGAACATTTTTAATTCCCAAATTCTTATCTTCTAAAAATGTCAGTTCATGGTAATGAGTTGAAAATAACGTAATACATTTTATTTTCATAGCTATATATTCAATCATTGCCTGAGCAATTGCCATCCCATCAAACGTAGCTGTTCCTCGACCAATTTCATCAAAAATAATCAATGATTTTTCACTAGCAAACCTTAACGCATTATTAGCCTCTAACATTTCAACCATAAAAGTTGACTGTCCGGAAACTAAATCATCACTAGCTCCAATTCGCGTAAAGATTTGATCAAAAAGCGGAATATTCGCTTTTTGACAAGGAACAAAACAGCCAATTTGCGCCATTAACGCAATTAAAGCAATTGAACGCATATAAGTAGATTTACCACCCATGTTAGGACCAGTAATCATTAAAACTGGATCTTTGGTCGTAATATCAACATCATTAGCTACATAACTGCCTTCGCTCATTACTTTTTCAATTACACCATGACGTCCTTCAACCACGTTAAAAATTTTATCTTGATTAAACTCTGGTCTTACATAGCTGTTTTCACTAGAAATCATCGCCAATGACTGGAAGACATCAATTTTAGCCACTATTTTAGCGACATCCTGAATTAAATGAACATCTTTTTTGATTTCATTTCTAATTTGGGTAAAAATTAAATACTCTAATTTAACCATCTTATCCTGGGCATTTAATAGTTTTGATTCCATATCTTTTAACTCTGGTGTAACAAATCGTTCCCCATTGGCTAAACTTTGTTTTCGGGTATAATTAAATTCATCTTTGACCAGTGCTAAATTTCCTTTGGTTACTTCAATATAATAACCAAAGACCCGATTATAACCAACTTTTAGTCCTTTTATACCGGTTTTTTCGCGCTCTTTTTGTTCAAAATCAACTAACCACTGTTTTCCATGATTACGAATATAGCGTAATTCATCTAACTCTTCATTGAATCCATCTTTGATAATATTGCCTTCTTTGATCGTTAAAGGCGGATTATCGATAATTGCCGCTTCAATCAAATTGATAATATGATCTAAATTAATTAAATGATTAGCTAAATCATTCGTTAGCGGTTCATCAAGTGATAATAACTGATTTTTTAATTCCGGAATTACTTTCAAAGAAGCACTGATCCATTTTAGATCACGAGCATTAATATTACCAAAAGCAATTCTTGATGATAATCTTTCTAAATCATAAATATCTTTCAAGATTTCTTTGATGCTTTCCCGCTGGATAAAATAATTAGTAAAAACTTCAATAACATCTAAACGTTGATCAATCTGTTGCTGATTGATCAATGGCCGCTCGATCCATTGTTTCAGCATTCTTGATCCCATTGCTGTTTTACAATGGTCCAATAACCAGTAAAGACTGCCATATTTATCATTATTTTTAGAACCAACAGTTAGCTCCAAAGCTTTTTTTGTATATTGATCCATTATTACATAATCTTCATTTTTAATTTCTGTAATAGTTTGTAAATGTTCTAACTCTCTTTTTTGCGTATCTAATAAATAATTTAATAATAGTGATGCTGTTTTAATTTGTTTAAGATCATGAATATTTGCAAAGATCTTTTCATATTTTTCATTGTACTTATCACTTGGAAACGGTGATAATAAAATATCTTTAAATTGACGACTTTGATCACTTAGCATGACAATTTCTTTAACTGCCATTGTTTCTAACTGATTCATCAATAATTTTTCTTTCTTTTCGATATTAACAACGCTGAATTCACCAGTAGTAATATCACAAAAAGCTAATGTATAATTAAAATCAAATTCTTCCAATGATGCAATATAGTTATTTCGGTTATTCGTTAATGATTCATCAAAAATAGTTCCGGGAGTAATAATTTGCACGACACCACGTTCAACGATTCCCTTTTTTCCTGGTTCGCTTAATTGTTCAACAATAGCAACCCGATGCCCATGATCAACTAATTTTTGAATATAACCGCTAGCTGAATGAAAAGGAACGCCACACATTGGCACTCTTTCTTTAGCTCCAGCATTTTTTCCGGTTAAAGCAAATTGAAGTTCTTTAGAAACCAAAATGGCATCGTCAAAAAACATTTCATAAAAATCGCCTAAGCGAAACATCACGATTGAATCTTGATTTTTCTCTTTAATTGCAAGATATTGCATCATCATTGGACTATATTTTTGTTTCATAGATCAACCTCATTTCTAAAAATCACTACCTATTATAGCACAAGAATTCCTAAAAGAAAAAAGGCTTACGCCTTTATTTGATAAAATTTTCATTAAGCGTTAGATTGTCGATTTCATCCCAAGATTCTTGTTCATTTTTAGTTTCTACCCGAATCGTTGTTTTACCAACAACACTTAAAGAAATCTCTTTTTCAATTTCCACGACAATCTTTTCCTTTTGACATTCAACACCAACACATTTAGGTTCTTGATTACAACTAACAACCAGCTCATCTTGATCATCAAAATTACGTTCTTCTTTTTTTACTAAATCAAGTTCATTTAAGTAACTAACAGTCTGTTTTAAAATTTCACTATCATCATTATTGTTATACCATAAATGAACATCAAAAGTTCCTAAAACAACTGGTTTACCATCTCGAAAAGCCGCATGATAACGATGATTAGTGATCCAGCAACCTAAAACTTTATTAAAACTGCCAATTGCAAACGGATATTTATTAATCGTTCTTTTCTTTCCTTTAGCAATCACCGCTTGTGTAATAATTTCACGAATATTATTTGCCATGTTCTCACCTAATTTAATATATGTAACAAAGATGAAAAAATGTACTAAAATTTGTCTAATTAATGATATTTTTACTTAAAGCAAAAAGAACACTTCAATGAAGCGTTCTAATTTTGATGACCATTTGAAGACGCTGAATCTTTCAATACAACGTCATGAGCCCCACCTTCAACGATACTAGTTGAAGATACTAATGTGATCTTAGCTTTTTCTTGTAATTCAGGAATTGTTAAGGCACCACAGTTACACATTGTTGATTTAATTTTACTTAAAGTTAAATTAACATTGTCTTTTAAGCTACCAGCATAAGGCACGTATGAATCAACACCTTCTTCAAATGAAAGTTTAGCATCGCCACCTAAATCATAACGTTGCCAGTTACGAGCACGAGCTGAACCTTCTCCCCAGTATTCTTTCATATATTGACCATTGATACTAACTTTATTAGTTGGTGATTCATCAAATCTTGAGAAGTAACGACCCAACATGATAAAATCAGAACCCATTGCAAGTGCTAAAGTCATGTGGTAATCATGAACAATTCCCCCATCAGAGCAAATTGGAACATAAATACCTGTTTCTTTAAAGTATTCATCTCGAGCTTTAGCAACTTCAATTGTTGCTGTGGCTTGACCACGACCAATTCCTTTTTGTTCTCTAGTGATACAAATTGATCCACCACCGATACCGATCTTAACAAAATCAGCACCTGCTTCAGCCAAGAATCTAAATCCTTCAGCATCAACTACGTTACCAGCTCCTACTTTAACACTGTCACCATAGTTTTCTCTAATCCAGTCAATGGTAATTTTTTGCCATTCAGTAAATCCTTCAGAAGAATCAATACATAAAACATCAGCACCTGCTTCTACTAATGCGGGAACCCGTTTAGCAAAGTCACGAGTATTGATCCCTGCTCCAACGACATAACGTTTAGAAGCATCTAATAATTCATTAGGATTTGATTTTTTAGTTTCATAGTCTTTTCTAAAAACAAAATACGCTAATTTTTGATCATCATCGATGATTGGTAAAGCATTTAATTTGTTATCCCAAATTAAATCATTAGCTTCTCTTAAACTAATCCCGATATGACCACAAACTAATTTATCAAACGGAGTCATAAATTCTGATACTTTAGTATCTAATGACATTCTAGAAACCCGATAATCACGACCAGTAACGATACCTAATAGTTTTCCATTAGCACTTGCATCATCAGTTACTGCCATCGTTGAATGTCCTGTTTTTTCTTTTAAAGCAATTACATCAGCTAAAGTGTCATTGACACTTAAATTTGAATCACTTGGTACAAAACCAGCTTTATATGTTTTAGCTCTTTTTACCATTGCTGCCTGATCTTCGATTGATTGCGATCCGTAAATAAAAGAAACGCCACCTTCTCTAGCTAAAGCTACTGCCATGTTATCATCAGAAACAGCTTGCATGATTGCAGAAACTAAAGGAATATTAAGAGATAATGCTGGTTCTTCTCCTTTTTTAAATTTTACTAAAGGTGTTTTTAAACTTACATTTTTAGGTTGACACTCAGTTGAAGAGTAACCTGGAACTAATAAATATTCATTAAATGTACGTGATGGTTCATCAAAAAAATATGCCATTTTATTTCTCCTTTTCTCTATCTTTGGTTTAATATTTCATAAATTATAATTAGAAATAATAACGAAGTCAAGCATTATTTCAACAATTCTTGGTTTATATAGCCATTAATCGACTGCAGCAAATCATTAACTTCCTCTTTTAAATACAAATAATTAACAACAAGCGGATGATTTTCAAATTCTGCTTTAATTTTTTGATAAACAGCAATCGTATCAACAACCGTTTCATCTTGATTAGCTTTTTGTCTAACGATTGTTTTTTGAAGACTTTTCATCTTTTTTTCAAGTTCCTTTAGTTCTTGGTTTTTTTCAATCAAACGCTCATATTTTTGATACTCTTTAATTAATTCTAAGTTCAACAAATAATCATTTAGTTCTTTGGCGTACTTATAACTAAGATTCAACAGCTTCACCCTTTAATGCCCATGTTTTAGCTTCTGTAATTTTTACTTTAATGATCTTTCCAATATCTTGTCTATCACCTTTAAAATTAACTAGCTTTTGATGTCTTGTATAACCAGTTAACATATTTTCATCGCGTTTTGATGTTCCTTCAACTAAAACCTCTACTTCCTGATTTAAAAATCTTTGGTTTTGTTTAAACGCTTTTTCACTAACAATTTCATTTAAACGATATAAACGCTGATTTTTTTCATCCATCGGAATATTATCAGGCATTTTAGCCGCTGGAGTTCCCTCACGTGGCGAATAGACAAAAGTATATGCTAAGTCATATTCACATTCTTGATATAATGATAACGTATCTAAATACTGTTCATGAGTTTCATTAGGGAAACCAACAATGATATCAGTTGTAATTGTACAATCAGGAATATATTCTTTGATCTTATGGAATAAATCTAAATATTGTTTACGGCTATAACGACGTCCCATTAATTTTAATACCTGATCATTTCCAGATTGAACTGGTAAATGAATCGCCGGCATGATGTTATCATATTTTGCAATAACTTTGATCATTTCTTCACTAAAATCCCAAGGATGACTAGTCGTAAATCTAATCCGAGGAATATTAGTTTTCGCAACATCTTCTAATAGATTGGCAAAACTGTAATCATCACCAAGATCTTTACCATAACTATTAACATTTTGTCCTAACAAAGTAATTTCTTTGTAGCCTTGTTCAACTAAATCTTCAACTTCTTTAATAATATCTTTAGCTAGACGTGAACGTTCTTTACCACGAGTATAAGGCACGATACAGTATGTACAAAACTTATTGCAGCCATACATGATATTGACCCAGGCTTTATACTGGTTTGCCCGTTTAATTGGTGTGTTTTCAATTACATCGCCTTCTTTAGACCACACTTCAACAACCATTTCTTTACTATATAAAGCATCTTTTAATAATTCTGGTAATCGGTGCAGATTGTGAGTTCCAAAAATCAAGTCAACATGAGGATGTTTTTCTAAGATTTTTTTGATTACAACTTCCTCTTGTGCCATACAGCCGCACATTCCAAAAATCAAATCCGGATTGGTTTTTTTCAAATTTTTAATATATCCAATTTTCCCAAATACTTTTTCTTCTGCATTTTCACGAATCGCACATGTATTTAAAATAATTACATCGGCATCTTTGATTTCATCAGCCTTTTGATAAGACATACTTTCTAAAATCCCTGATAAAGTTTCACTATCACGTTCATTGGCCTGGCAGCCATAAGTCTGGATAAAATATTTCTTGCCAACTCCAACCTTAACCATATCATTAGGTATACAAAAAGCATCATCATACCGTTTTACACGATCTAATCCTCTTTTTTTCGCTTCATTTAATGAAGGTCCTTTAAAATAACTACTATAATCTTTCATTTGCTCACCACTTTTCATCTCTATTATATACATAAATATTCCACAACTCAAATATTTGTATACATTTGACTATTCTAGTAGTTTTTCTTGAATTTGTCTAGAAAAAAATAAGGACTTGCGCCCTTATTTTAATTATTAACCAAAGAATCCATCTGGTTGAATTGAGAAATATAAAACTGCACCATCTTTTGTCTTTTTAAATAGACCTTTGCAATAATTAGCAGCTTCATCTGGTGTCATTTCAGTTTCACATTCAACTTCTGCTTTAATTCCCGTTTTTTTAATGAATTTGCATTTTACTTTATCATCTTCATATCCATCAAAGAAATCAATTAATTTTTGTGTTTGTGCTGTTTGCATCAATAATTTACATTTTGCCATATAAATTCTCCTCCTATTTCACTTCCTATATTATACCGCAATGCATCAAAAAAATAAACCCCTTTCATTTAAGACAAATCAAATTTTACATTACCTTAATTCTAGCTTTAATCTAAGAGCTGTTATTTCCTTGTCATCAACGATAAGATCATGAAAAGAAGGAATACAAACGATTTCATTACCAGTAGGAATGATATATCCTCTAGCAATCGCAATCGCTTTAATTGCCTGATTTAATGCTGCTGCTCCAATTACCTGAATTTGTAGTTTAGTTTCATTTCTAAGCATACTGGCAATCGCTCCAGCAACATTATTAGGACAAGAAGATGATGATACTTTAATTGTTTCCATAACTTTCCTCCTAAAAAAATATATGAAAACAATTATTATTTATGACTAATAAGGATGATCTTGATTAATTAAAACTCGTTCCATTTTAACTGGTAAATTATTATCAAAAGTCATGATTACTCCTGATAATTGACCACTGCCTTTAGCAACCAAAAACGGAGCACTAGAACCTTTTAATCTTTTAACAATCGCATCAAGATCACAGCCAATCGCACTCATATATGGCCCCGTCATTCCAACATCACTAATAAACGCTAATTTTCCATCAATAATTTTTTCATCAGCAGTTTGCACGTGGGTATGGGTTCCTAATACCGCACTAACATTTTTATCTTTTACATAATGAGCAAAAGCAATTTTTTCACTTGTCGCTTCACCATGAAAATCAATGATATGAATATCTTGTTTTAAATCCAAATATTCATCAATTGTTTCAAACGGATTACTATAGCGACTATCCATAAAAGCCACACCTAAAACATTAGTGATCCGCACTTTTTTTCCTAAAACATCAAAAACGCGTGTTTTCACACCTGGTAAAACTTTGGGCTGATTAATTGGCACTACTAATTTATCAGCTTCATCAATATAGTCGTATAATTCTTTTTTATCAAAAGTATGATTTCCCATGGTCATGGCCTGAATTCCACAAAACGATAATTCATCATAATGTCTTTTTAATAAGCCCTTACCATGGCTTGTATTTTCTACATTGGCAATTACAAAATCAATTTTTTGATCATTTACTAGTCGATGTAAATAATCATTGATCATATCACGACCAATTGAGCCGAATATATCTCCAATAAATAATATCTTCATTGTTCTTCCTTTCATAAAAAAGATAGGCCATGCCTATCTTATTTTGCAATTTCGCTTGCTCTAATTTCTCTAATGACAGTAACTTTAATATGCCCTGGATAAGTAAGTTCTTCTTCGATTTTATTTTTAATGTCACGGGCAATTTTATGAGACATTAAATCATCAACCTTATCTGGTTTAACGACGATTCGCACTTCACGACCAGCCTGAATTGCAAAAACGCGGTCAACTCCATCAAAGCTTTTTGCCATTTCTTCTAATTTTTCTAAACGTTGAATATAATTTTCAATCGTTTCACTTCTACTTCCTGGTCTAGCCGCACTTAATGTATCAGCTGCGGCAACTAAAATAGAAATCACACTAGTAGCTGGAACATCACCATGATGTGATTCAATTGCATTAACAACAGTTGCATTTTCACCATGTTTTTTGGCAAATTTAGCTCCTAATTCAACATGGCTTCCTTCCATTTCATGATCCATCGCTTTTCCAAGATCATGTAATAAACCGGCCCGACGAGCTAACTGTTGATTTAACCCTAATTCAGATGCCATGATTCCAGCTAAATGAGCAACCTCTAATGAATGCTGCAAAGCATTTTGCCCATAGCTAGTACGGTATTTTAATTTACCAATCATCATGATAATATCTTTGTCAATTCTAGAAATTCCTAGTTCAAAAATAGCATCTTCACCAGTTTTGCGAATTACTTCATTTAACTCATTTTTAGTTTTTAAAACAACCTCTTCAATTCGACCAGGCTGGATTCGACCATCACGAATTAAAGTTTCTAATGATAATCTAGCAATTTCCCGTCTTACTGGATCAAAACATGAAATCGTAATTGCTTCTGGGGTATCATCAATGATCAAATCAACTCCAGTGCATTGTTCGATAGCTTTAATATTCCGACCTTCCCGACCGATAATTCTACCTTTCATTTCTTCGCTTGGTAAAGCAACTACCGAAACAGTTCGTTCAACTGTTTCTTCCTGGGCATAGCGATTAATTGCATTGGCGATGATATCTCGAGCAATCAATCCTGCTTTAGATTTAGCTTCTTCCTCACGATCTTTAATATAAGCCGTCATTTCTGTTGCCGTTTGCTGTTCTACCTGTTTAAACAATTCCTGTTTAGCCTCTTTGGCTGACATCGCAGCAATCTTTTCCAGTTCAACGATCTTAGCATCGATTTTTTCTTTTAATTGGTCTTCTAGTTTACCTAGTCTGGCTTCTCGTTCATCTAATTGTACTACTCTTTGCGCTAAAACATCTTCTTTTCCCTGAATCGCAATATCTCGTCGATCAATTGTTTTTTCACGTTGTAAAAGTTTATTTTCATATTCATTAATCACTTCTCTTTGCTCTTTAGCTTCTTTTTCGGCCTCCAGC
>NZ_JAGHEW010000098.1 GCF_017889095.1 Thomasclavelia sp.
ATAGTGACTGTACTGGTGATCAGGCTATTGTTAATATTCCAACTAAAGGACGGTTTAGCTTTACTAAAACTAAACCTAATGGTACAGGATTGCCAGGAGCTACATTCCAGTTATTGAAAGAAGTAAACGGTACGTATCAAAATGTTTTTGAGGAATTTACTGTTGATGATGAAAATGGTGAATTTTTGTCAAATATTATTGATCCCGGAAATTATCAGTTAAAAGAAGTTAAAGCCCCTGATGGTTTTGAAATAAGCGAACCAATTAACTTTACTGTAGCGGTTGGAAAAGTTACGTTTGTAACTAGTCCCGGTGAAGATACCGTAATCAATCAGGCGTTAGGTACGATCAAATTAACTAAATATAATGATCAAAGCAGTTATTTAAATATTGATAATAAACCGCTTGCAAATGTAGAGTTTGGTTTATATCAAGAAAATGATCAATTAGTTATAAGTAAAAAGACTGATCAAAAAGGTCAAATTGTTTTTGAAGATGTACCTGCTGGTAAATATTATGTAAGAGAAATAAAAGGATTAACTGGTTATCAGGAAAATAACAAAAAATATCCAGTTACAGTTAAAGCTAATCAAAACGAAGTAATTGAATATTTACCAGAAGTAAAAGATGGTAAAAATGGCGTAATCATTAATAAATCAAATATGGGACGTTTAGTGATTAAAAAGGTTGCCAGTGATGATAACAAAGGATTATCAGGAGCAGTCTTTAAAATCAGTAAAGTCAATGATACTAGCTTTGTACCAGTTGAAATTACTAGTTATAAAGATGGTTTAGCTATTAGTGATTTATTACCAGCTAATAGTACTGGCAGCAAATATTTAGTTGAAGAAATTAAAGCGCCTGATGGCTATAGTTTAGACGATAAATATTTTGCCACTAAACAAGAAGTAACGGTTTATCCATTACAAGATCAAGAAGTTATTTTATCAAAAGATAATCCTGATGGGCGTAATTATCTTGTATTTAAAAACTATAAGATTGCAAACATTATGGATATTGATCAAGAAATTAGTAAATATATCGATGATAATGGTGATTTAATTCAAACTAAAACCGTTAATACACCATTACTAGATAGTAAAGATGTAGAAAAATTTACAATCAGAGATTATGCTGATGGTCAAAATGATGTGCCTGTAAGCAAAGTTGTTGTTGAAGATACAAATATGCAATTATATTATCTCGATGCCAACAATGATTATGTTCCAGTTGATCCAAGTGATCCATATACAATCGATGCAGTAACAATCTATCATGCTAGTGATAAATTGGGTAATAATCTTAAAGCTCGAATTTATTATCAAGGTGAAGGTAGTGCTAACTGGCAAACCAGAGATGATTTAGTTGTTGATGTGCCAGATGCTAATCAAAATATTAAAGTAGAATTAGATGATCTTAAAGCAACAAAGATCAAGGTTGAATATTATAATGAAAATGGTTTGATTAGTGAAGGATTTAAAGCTGAAGGAATTGACTTAGATGTAACGATCAATAAACGTCCTTCTGATGCTACCGCTAACGAAATTAGACAGGTAACTAATGATGCCAAAGTAATCTATCATTATAGTTATAAAGATGAAACAGGAACTAATCAAAATGCTATCTATGAAAATGTTACTAGTAAAGTAAATATTTTCTACCCATTAAATGAAACTACTTTACCAAAAGTATCATTGGGAATTGTTTCTGGAGAAGCTAATAAAATATATAAACCAGGTGATTCGATTGAAAGTACGATTACCGTAATTAATAAAACGGAAACAGATGATCCTGATGGAACAATTATCCAGCCAATTATTAGTTTTGATTTACCAGTGGGAATGTCATTAAATACTAATAGTTATACTGTTGATGATCTTACTGGTCAAACAACTAATTTCCAAGTGGTTGTCTATAATGAAGAAGATGCAACAAGTGGTATATTATTAGAACCGTCAAAATATCAGGTTGTTTACGATTTGATTGAAGCCCGTGAATTTATTGATGGTAAGTTGGTTAATACCGGAAAACAGACTCGTAAAATTACAATCTTATTAGACGAAGAATTTGCGTTTAAACCAAATATGAAAATCACGATCAAATATATGGGGACGACTTCAATTAATGATACAAGTACGGTTTTATCAACTCCAGCTTATTTTACTAGTGGAGTAACTACAGCTTTATCAATAGAAAATCCTTATGGAAATAGTTTCACTGTTGAAACAAGCAGTGGCAGCAGTGCTAATACATTAGTTGATGATAAGACATTAGATGAAATTACTGGTCGTGATCAAATTGATACAACAGGTACGGGCTTGAAATATCCATTTAGTGTTGGTGAAATTATCATTAACGAAACAAATTATCTATCAATTTATAAACAAGTTAAAGGTATTTATAACGATGATTGGCTAAATTATAATCAAATTGCTTCAACGGCACCAGGTGAAGATTTAGATTATCAAATTATTTTCAAAAACGGTGGCGATGATAACCAGTCTGATCGTGCTATCAGCAAAGCACGGGTAGTGGATATTTTACCGTTTGCTGGTGATTCATTAGTCAATCGAACAGATGATAACTATACTGCCCGTTCAACGACATTAGCTAAAAGTCCAATTTTACGCTATGTTGATGTTTTAAAAGATGAAAAAGACTTTAATTATACATTATATTATTGCGTTGGTAATGATGTAAGCAGTAAGTTTGATCAATGGAAAGAAGAACAAAGAACTAAATATACAGCTCAAGAAGAATTGCCAATTGTTTACAATGACACATGGAGCGATGATGATTGGAACAGTGGCAAACATCAATGGGTCAAAGCGAGTGAATATACTGGAGATTTGAACTTAGTAAGTGCTTTTGCAATTGAATTTGATTTTTCTAATGATTTATTAGAACCAGGCGAAGCAGTTACAATTCAGATTAAAATGGCTGCTCCAGAATATACTACTGATGAAATTGAAGAAGTAGAAGGTAAATATATGGCCAATTCAGCGTTAATTGCAGTACAGCGCTTTGGCAGTGATACGATTTCTAAATCGGATATTACGGAAAACCGTGAAGTAAAAGCCAAGTTAACACTACCAAAAGGAACAATTGGCGATTATGTCTGGTATGATTTAAACCGTAATGGAATCCAGGATGATAGTGATATTCCAGTTCAAGGACTAATGATTACTTTACACAAATATGTAACTACTTATGATGATGAAGGTAAATTAGTTCGCCTGGAAATCTTTAGCGATGATGAATTTACTACTAGAAGTGACAGTTATGGTCATTATGAGTTTACTAATCAGGATTGTAATGTTTTAAAGAGTGGCAAAACTGATGCTAATTCTAAAAATCCAAATGATTATGTTGGTGATCGTTATTATGAATATCGGGTTGAATTTGCGATTCCAGAAGATGAATCGACATACACTTATGTACCAACTAAACGCTACGCTCTTGATGAAAATGGTAAACGTCAAAATGAAATTGATTCAAATATTGGTGATGATCAAACTAAAGTTGGAGATCAAGCTAGTGACGATGATGAATATTGCTTTAGTGAATACTTTGCTTTAACAGCAACTAAACTAGGCGATGCTAGTTTAGCTGGAGAAACCAATTTAACATTAGATGCTGGTTTTATTGCTAAAGGATCATTAGGTGATTATGTCTGGTTTGATGCCAACAAAAACGGTATCCAAGATCCAGATGAAACTGGAGTTGCTGATGTAACAGTACGGTTATATCAAGCTGATGAAAATGGAAATATTATTGATAATCAGGCGCTGGCAACAACGAAAACAGATCGTTATGGATATTATTTATTCGCTGATTTAATTGAAGGAAATTATATCGTTGAATTTGATATTAGTGATGTTGTTCCTAAAGTTGGTGGCGGTTATCTAGATCGTTATTACTTTAGTGCTAATAATGCTACTGATGACCAGGAATATGATTCAAATCCAATTATTGATGCTGCTAATCAAGATACAATGGTGGCTAGAACAGATTTAATTACCCTTGAATATCATAGCAGTGATATGTCAATTGATGCCGGTCTTACTGTGTATAGTGCTCTTTCTGGAGTTGTATTTGAAGATCGTGATTATTCGGATATTCAAAATTATTATGATGAAAAAGAAAATGAAATTGATACTATCTTAGTACCGGGAACAATTGTAACTCTATATCAAGTAAGCGAAGAATTTGATATAATCAACGCTTTACCTGATGAAAGCTGGATAGTTGGTCAAACAACTGTCGGTGAAGATGGAAAATATTATTTTGATAAACTAGATAATGGTTATTATGTAGTTAAATTCACTTTCCCTGAAGGTTATAGTATTGCTTCTGGTGATGTCGGTGATGATGATACGATCGATAGCGATGTCGTCAATCAAATTGAAACAGTTGATAATCGTGTTAGTGGATATACTAATGTAATTGAAATCGGTTTAAATGAAGTAGTTTCAAATGTTGATGGTGGTGCTCGATTATATAGTGCTTTAGGTGATTATGTCTTTAATGATAATAATTCTAATGGTATCCAGGATGAAGGCGACAGCCCAATTGCGGGAGTAACAGTTTATCTGTTTAAACGTGAAAGCGAAGATGGTAGCTGGCAATACTATCGACAAACAGTTACTGATGAAGAAGGCTATTATTTATTTACGAATCTTGAAGGTTCTACGTATACTAAGATAGATTATCGAGTAATCTTTGATCTAGGAATTACAACCAAAATTACTATTCCTTATGCAGGTGATGATCAAGCCTTAGATTCTAATGCCTTGAATCAATATATCCCTGGTTTTGGTTATCCAACTGATCCAATTGATCTAGCTTATAATACAGTTGATTTAACTTGGGATGCTGGAGTAGTGCAATCACGCGGGGCAATTGGTGATTATGTCTGGTATGATAGCAATGTTAATGGTATCCAGGACGAAGAGGGAACAGGTATTGGTGGTATTAAAGTTGTTTTGGAAACTAATACTGGTGATATTACTAATGAAGATGACTGGCAAGAAGTTGCTGTCACTTATACTAATGAACAAGGTTATTACATCTTCAATAATCTAAAAGAAGGTTATTATCGTGTGAAATTTGAAGTGCCAGCTAATTATAACGTTACTTTATCTTCACAGGGTGAAGATGGTGCAATTGATAGTGATGGTATTTATTTCAATGATGATACGTATTATTACACACGTTCATTCTATCTAGATCAAGATGGTTATGATATGACTTGGGATTTAGGCGTTTATGATCCAACAGTAACGACCACAACGATAACTACTACAGTTGATAGTTCTACTGATGGAATCATGACCGGTGATGATAAGGTTATTTTCGGATATGTAATTTTAGCTGCTTTATCGTTAATAACCGCTTATGGTTTGAACCGTAAAAGAAAACAATTAATCAAGAGGCAGTAATTATGCTGCCTCTTTAAAAAAATCAAGTATTGAGGCGTTTTTTTGATAATTGTGATATCAATGTGATAGTCAAATGCTATGATAGGATTGTATTGAGGAGGGATGATTGATGAAGAAAAAGATTTTTAAATTATTATTAGTTTTAGCATTAATAGTTATTCCCATAACCGGTTTAAAAATTAATGCTGACGCCACAAACGATCTAACACTAGGAACACAAATTTCTGATAATCCAGACGATCGTTTATTTACAGTTACTAATAATAGTAACGAAACGATTAGTTATGCTTATGAAACTAACGGAGCTAGTGGTCAAAAAACGCTTGCCCCTGGTAAACAAGATATAATTCGGGTAAAAGCAACTGGTGGAAGTGCTAATCTAGCGATAAGACAATTGCCTGATGGCACGATCCAGCAGATTGCCAGTTTAAATCAGTATTATGTAACAATTAACTTTACCGATGAAAATGGCAATGCGATTGCTACCAAAAAACAAGCAATTGCTACTTATAACAGTGGCTGTACGTATACTAGTGCTAGTGTAATAAATTATAATGGCAATGCTTATGATATTAAAGGCAATAACTATGTTGCGATTCCTTATGGAACAACATCTTATACTTTTCAGTATGCAAGAAGACTGCAGCCTAATTTTTTAAGCAGTGTTATTTTAGTTGATCAAGATGGGCTTACCCATCGAACTATTACTTATGATGTAAGTGAAACTAACGGTGGTAAAACAACAGTTCCTGAAAGCTTTGTTTCCACAGTAAATGGACGTACTTATAAGATCATGAATGGTTATAGTACTACAGTAAGTCAAAGTTATGGACAAGGACAGTTACAAACTGTAATTCGTTATCAAGTTCAAGAAGATGAAACGGCAAAACCGTATAATATTACAGTTCAATATGTTGACCAAAGTAGCAATAGTGTTTTATTAACTAAAACATTATTGGTTCAAAATAAAAAGACAGTTGAACATACACCATCAAACAGTTTTATGAAAAATGGAAAATTGTATCAGTTAGTAAATGGCAATAAAATCAGCCATACTTTTGGTGATAACCAAAAAACATACCAGGTTTTTTATCAGCAAGTTGAAACTGATGATACTACTAGTCAGCCATTACAAGTAAATTATATTGATTTAGCGACAGGTAATTTATTAGAAATCCATGAATATAGTGTTGATCCTGGAAAAACAAAAACAATTGATCTTGAAAGCAGTATTGAACAAGATGAAAAAACCTATATTTTAAACAGTAGCCAGCCATCTTATGTTAATGGGACTACGATCACTCATAAGTTTGGAACTACAACTACTCAATATGATGTTTACTTTGTTGAAAAAGGCTTAGAAATTGATAGTTATGAAGTTTCCATCACTTATCTGGATGTATCCCATACTAATGTTGGTGAAGAAACAATTTATACAACCAAAGTAATAGCTAATGTCGATGAACCGTTATCAATTGATGTACCATTACAATATGAAAGTAACGGCAAAACTTACATTTTATTAGCTGGTCAAGATAATCATTATGATCATGAGTTTTATTCAACTAGAAGAAATTATGTATTAGTTTATCGTGATATTAATGATACTAATAATGAGATTGTTTTAAACCAGACTGTTGAAGAAACAACCAGTTTACCAACGACTACTTTAACAGGAACTACTACTGATGGAACCATGATTACAATTGATGGGGCAACTGGAAATCCTGTTATTAATAACCCTGATGGAACTGTAACAACGGTTGATCAAGATGGTAACATTGTTCCTTATCAGCAGCAAGAAACGGAAATTATTGAAGAAGATGAAACACCATTAACTAAGGGAACTAAACAAGAAACTAGTAAATCTAATTCTAGTTATAGTTATCTAATTGGTGGAGGAGCGGCCATAGCTGTTGCAATTGTTGTATTTATCTATTATTTAAAGAAAAGAAAAAGTAAACAAGCTTAATTAAATCATCCTAATTAGATTAAACAACCCCCTAGCGGGGTTGTTTATACTATTAAGTGATTAAAAATCGAATTAGGTAGTTAAACTTGACAAAATGAGGTATAATAAGGGTACTATTGATATGTTTAAAAATGATGGGAGAATTTATGAAACTGAAAGTTGAATTTTTAGATACTTATACAATTACAACTGAAGATCAAAAAACACTTAGTTTTAATAATATCAATTCACCTAAATTAGCTATCTTACTGGCGTATATTTTATATCATCATCGCCATAAATTGAGTTCAATTGATTTACAGGAATTAATGTTTACTAATAATAGTTCCTCCAATCCAGCTAATGCTTTAAAAGCTTTAATTTTTAGATTACGGGGAATTTTAAACAAATATCTTGGTAAATATGATTATATTTTGTCATCACAGGGAACTTATTATTGGAATAGTGAGATTGAATTAGAATTTGATGTTGATAGTTTTGTTAACTATTATCGTTTAGGAAGAAATGAATTAGATGATGATAAAAAAGTCAAATATTATCAAAAAGCTTTATTATTATATCAGGGGTCATTTTTACCAATGATCAATACTAGTGATAAACTAATGAATATTCGTCATTACTTGAATTCACATTTTTTAAATGTTACGCATTTTTTAATTGAATATTATCTTAATAAAAATGAGTTTAGTATTGCTGAAGAAGTTTGTCAGTCAGCTTTAATTAAAAACGAAGCGGATGACAATATTAACTGCGCTTTAGTTTTTGCTTTAGTTAAACAGGGGAAATTAGTTCTTGCAAGAGAACATTATTATAAAGTTAAAAACTTGTTAAGTAACAATGCGGTTAATAAAATGGCACATTATTTAGATATGAATCAAGTAAGTAGTCATGAAATTGATTTTAATGTAATTTATGCTGATTTAAATGAAAAGCCAGTTAATGGGGCTTTTGTATGTGATTATGAGTTATTTAAAAGTGTTTATCAATTAGCGCTTAGAACATCGTTTAGAAACGGAGCTGCTAAAAGTATTATTTTATTAACGTTACATCCAAAAAAATATATTATTGAAAACCCTAAAATTAATAATCTAGTACTAGAAGAAACTTCAAATACTTTGCAACAGATCTTAATTAGTACATTTCGTTTAGGAGATGTAGTTTGTAAATACAGTATAAAACAGTTTTTAGTTTTATTAGACTGTGATTATACGGGGGCTAGTAAAGCCATCAAGCGAGTAAAGAAGAAATTTTATCTTCAGGAAAAATATGATCGGGTTGTTATTGATGAAAGTATTGTCGAATTAGACGAAAATATGAAAAAATAAAAATAAAAAAAGTAATTTTGCCTCCTGCGGTTGTAAATAAATAGTAGGAGGTTTTTTATATGGCAAGATATCCAATATTTAGACAAGACAATGAGTATAGTTGTGGTGCTTATTGCATCAAGATGATTTTAAAGTATTATCATCTAGAAATCGAAATCAAAGAAATCAAGCAGCTAACCAAATTAACACCCAATGGCATTAGTGTTTATGGTTTGGTTAAATGTTTGCAGCATTATCACTTTGATGCTAAAGCTTATCAATGTGATTATCAAACTTTGCTGCTTGAAGCTAAGCTGCCTTGTATCATTCATTTAATTAATGATGAAATGACCCATTATTGTGTTTTATATAAGGTAAAGAAAAATTATGTTATTTTAGGTGATCCGGCAATCGGTTTGGTAAAACGAAGTCATGATGAATTAAAAGAAGCTTTTACGGGAATTTGTGTCTGTAATGAACATGCTGGCCGTTATCAAATGATTGATCATAAGGAAGTTAGTTTTAAAGAGTTTGTTGGTAAACATATTTTAGCTAATTATCAGTTTATTATTAGTTTAGTGCTAAGAAGTATTTTGATTTCATTATGTAGTATTTTAGGTTCTAGTTATTTTCAAAATTTAATTGATCAAATTGATTCAATGGATTATTCGTTGATTATTATCATTACCGCTATTTTTGCTTTTGTCAGTATAATTAAAATAGCGCTTAGCTATAGTCGACAAAAGTTAGAAATTGAAATCGAACGTTATTTAAACCAGGAGTATGTAAATAAAACAGTATCCAATATGCTTTATTTACCACTATCATTTTTTTCGCGCAACCAGGCTGGTTCCCTCATTAGCAAAGTCCAAAATTTATTTCAATTTAGCGAGTTTTTTATCCATTTATATACCGTCTTATTTATGGATCTGGTTTTACTTTTAGGGTTGTTTATTACTTTACTGATGTTAAGTTTTTCCATTGCATTAATAACCGGAATATTTTTACTTGGAATTGCTTTAGTATTGTTTCGTTATTTAAAACCAGTTAAATCATTGAATCAGGAAATTATTGCAAGTCAAGAAACAATGAATCAAGGACATTTAGAATATTTAGAAAATGTTTTTAATAGCCATCAGTTTTTTGTTAAAGGATTTGCTAGGGAAAAGATTAATTATTTATTTGCTAAATATAATTATTGTTTATATCAACGGAATCTAAGTTTAAATCGAATTAATAGTATTAGTGAGTTATTGATTAGTTTATTATTGTTTATCGTTGTATCACTGGCAAGTTTAGCTTATTTAGAAGATACGATCAGTAAAGGGAAAATTATTTTCTTTTATTTAATTGTTTCCTATATGATCGAGCCGTTATTTAACATAATTAGTTTAATTTTAGAAAAAGATGAAATCTTGATCTTATATGAACGTTATAAAGAATTAATTCCAGAAAAAAGGAAAAAGAAAAGATATTTAAAAGAGCCTATCAAGGAAATTAAATTTGATCATATTAGCTATAGTTATGGTTATGGCAAAATAATTATCGATCATCTAGATTTAGTAATCAATCGTTCGCTTTGTTTAAAAGGAAATACGGGAGCGGGGAAATCAACGTTATTAAAATTATTGATGAATCATGATAGTTTGTTGAAAGGAAAGATTTATATTAATGGTATTGATTTGCAGACAATTGATTTAAATAGTCTTTATCAAAAGATTATTTATCTTGATAAACAGCCGATCTTTTATCATGAATCATTGCGCTTTAATCTTTGTTTAAATCGCAACGATGAAAAGAGAATGAAAGAATTATTGATTTATTTTGAATTGGCTGAGTTTATTGATAAACTAGAAATGATCATCGATGACCATGGTGATCCTTTATCATCAGGACAGGCACAAATGATGATGTTAATTAGGGCATTATTAAAAAATCCTCAGGTGCTGATTTTAGATGAAGCTTTATGTAATGTCGATGATTGGCGATTTATTAAAATAATGGATTATTTAGCGCTAAAAAAAAGTAAAATGATCGTAATAATCGTTGCTCATCAAACAAAATTGGTGAATGAGTTATTTGAGTGTGTTATAATTGAAGATGGAAAAATAAGAAAAAATGATGGAAATGAGGAGATAAAATAAATATGGAAATAGATTTTGCTTTAGTTAATGAAGTAAGTGATTTTACTGAAGATTATGAAGAAATATATCGTCAAATTATTTTAGAAGCGAGTAAACAGTTACAAATTGACAGCGATTTAGAGTTATCTTGTATTTTAGTCGATGATCAAAAGATTCATGAAATAAATAAACAGTATCGTCAAATTGATCGTTCTACTGATGTTATCAGTTTTGCTTTAGAAGATAGTGAACAATATTATGTAGAAGGAATGGCGCGCAGTTTAGGAGACATTTTTATTAGCGTTGATCACGCTAAAAAACAAGCAATCGAATATGGTCATAGTTTATATCGTGAAATGTGTTTTTTGTTTACACATGGTTTATTACATTTATTAGGTTTTGATCATATGGAAAGTGAAGATGAAAAAATCATGATCGCTAGGCAAAAAGCCATTTTAGATGCTTTGAAGATTGAAAGGGATAATCATGGAAATTAAGGAAATAATTGCTAAAGCTTTTATAGCCACTAAAAACTCATATAGTCCCTATTCTAATTTTAAAGTTGGAGCCTGCATTGTA
>NZ_JAGHEW010000099.1 GCF_017889095.1 Thomasclavelia sp.
AAAGTTGATCAAACAATCAAAACACTAACAAATAATCAATTAATTATTGATAAAGTAGAAACCAAAAAGAAACAATCGTATGCCCCAGAATTATACGATCTAACTGAATTACAGCGTGATGCTAACCGTTTATATGGCTTTTCAGCCAAGCAAACCTTATCGATCATGCAAAGTTTATATGAATATCATAAAGTTTTGACCTATCCTAGAACTGATTCACGTTATTTAACTGACGATATCGTTCCCACTTTAAAAGAACGTTTAATTGCCAGCAAAGGTGGTTATTATGATCAGTTTATTGATCAGATTTTAGCTAGTAAGATCAAAAAAAATGCTCATTTTGTAAACAACCAGAAAGTAAGTGATCATCATGCCATTATTCCAACGGAACAGCCAGTAATGATCGGAGCTTTTAATGATCAGGAATTTAAGATCTATGAATTAGTGATCAAACGTTTTTTAGCGGTTTTAATGCCGCCATACATCTATAAGCAAATTAATATTAAAGCTAAGGTAAATAAGGAAACATTTACAACTGCTTTTAAAACTATCGTCCAAAATGGTTGGAAAGAAATCTATGGTTCTGAAAATGAAAACGAACCATTAATTCCTTTGTTTCAGCCAAATCAGCGTTTAACAATTGATAATATCAATAAAACCAGCGGCCAGACAGCACCACCAGCTTATTTTAATGAAGCAACGTTACTATCAGCTATGGAAAACCCAACCCACTATACTAATGATCATTCTAAAGCTATTAATGCAACTTTGATCAACACTGGAGGTCTAGGAACAGTGGCAACCCGTGGCGATATTATTGATAAATTATTTAACACTTTTTTAATTGAGCAAAGAAACAATGAAATTCATGTTACTAATAAAGGTAAACAATTATTACAGCTAGTACCTCAGGATCTAAAAGAGCCTGAATTGACGGCTAAATGGGAAATGGAACTAGCAAAGATCGCTAAAAGACAACAAAATTCAAAGCAGTTTATTAAAGAAATACGCCAATATACTAAAAAGATCATTAAAGAAATCAACGACAATGATACTAAATTTAAACATGATAATCTAACTACGAAAAAATGCCCTGAATGTAATTCATTCATGTTGGAAGTTAATGGTAAAAAGGGTAAGATTTTAGTTTGTTCTAATCCTAACTGCAAACATAAAGAAACGGTATCAATCATCACTAATGCCCGTTGTCCTAACTGCCATAAAAAGTTAGAATTAGTTGGTATTGGTGATAAACAAATGTTTGTTTGTCGTACTTGCGGTTATCGCCAAAAAATGAGTGCTTTTAAAAAAGAACGCGAAGCCAAAAATAATGAGGCCCGTAGAAGTGATGTCAAAAAATATTTGCAACAACAGCAAAAACAGCAAACAGCGCTTGAAGATTCGCCATTTGCTGCATTATTAAATTTAAAAGATCAATTAAAATAGCCCTAGGGCTATTTTTTATCTAGCTAAAGAAATCGTTTCTTTTTCCGTGCCCCAAGTACCTGTCTGGACTTGTAATTTAGTCTGGTTATCATTAGCAATCGTTTCGGGAACATCAAAAATGATTTTCCCTTGTAACGTAACTTCAGGATTTATTTCTTGGTAAATAATTGAATCATCTAAATAAATAGCTCCATTAGTATCCGTTGAATATTCACTTTCACCATTTAATAATTTAAAAAAACTATCGGATACACTCAAAGCCTCTTTTTCATGATTAGTAATCGTAATATCAACAATCAAATAAGTATCTTTAGCACTAGTATTGAGATATTGATTGCCAACTGTTTTACCAGTTTCAACACGATTAACTATATAATCAACATCACCAACATTAACTAATTCACCAATCCCATATTCTTTTTCCGTTTCTTTAGTTTCACTAGTTTCCTGATCCTTTGTTTCTTTAGAATCATTTTCATCATCTCCTAAATTAAAAACAACTCCAGCCACTATAAAAACTAAAACAATACATAATATTTTTTTCAACAACGACATTTGTCTAAATTTTTTCATTTATAACCCTCCTCTTTGTAAAAATTATAAATGAATTTTGTCGCTATTTGGTATGCTGGCAGTAGACATTAATCTAAATTAAAGATCATCGTAATAGCCATTAACAATAATAATTCTAAAAAAACCGCCCCAGTTATCGTAGTAACAATGCCAATGATTTTTAAAGCTCTTGATTTAGAACTTGCAAAAAAACAGTGGTGGTGCACCCCTAAATAATTTCGAGCCATTAAAATAATCGTCATTACTACTGCAAATGAAAAGATCCGATTAAGCCACAAAGATAGCCCTGTCATCACTTTTCCATCAACTGTATATTCGCTAATCATGCAAATCAAAAATAACAGGCCATATCCAAATAACGCTAATCCTTTTTTTAACAAAGAACTAGAACGCATTCCAGGAAGATTCATTAGCAAACTAGTTAAACTTACTGTTTCCTCGTTTAAATTTAAATCATTAGCTAGTAATGAAATTGAGGCATAGCGTTTTGTTTCATCAATGTGAGTTGCTTTTAAAATTACCTTTTTTTCTTTACCAGAATATAATTTATTACCAGGTAATTGTTTCGTTAATAAAAAATTCAATAAATTACCTAAAGCGTAAATATCACTGCGCTGACTACTTTGCCCAAAGCCATATTGTTCCGGTGCCGCATAACCAACACTGCCTAAAAACTGCGTATCCTGTTTTTTACCAGCCTGAAAGTTTCTGGCAATATCAAAGTCAAATAAATAAATCTTGCCATGTTCATAAAAAATATTGCCGGGCTTAATATCTCGATGAATAACCGGTGGATCTAAGTGATGTAAACTGTCAACGATCTTTAATATTTGTTTAAAAATCGTTAAAGCTTCATCTTTACTAAGTTCATGATTATAGACATATTCTTCTAAAGTTGGTGCATTGATATATTGTTCAATTACAATTAGTTTTTGATTGATTTCTTGTACCTGATAAATTTTAGGAATCTGATTAATTTTACTTTTAAACAGCTGATAATAGATTTGTTTATTATCTAAAGATATTTCTCTTTGCAGATATAATAAATGATCTATTTGACTACGAACCAAATATATTTGTTTCGTTGGGGTTTGTTTAATTACTTCGATTTTTTCATATAACTCGCTAATGTCCATTTTTTTCTCCTTGCAATATCAAATCAACCATTATAAGATTATTATAGGTGATTAAAATGATTTCAACAAGTCGGTTATTAGAGATAATCAATGATGATAAACAGCTTTCTTTAGATCAATTGATGAAACTTGTTCCTGAAATTGATTTTGTTTCGTATTTAGAAACTTTATTACTGCAAAAAGGAATGTCTAAAAGTGCTTTGATCAAAGCAACTAATTTACAAAGAAGCTATGCTTATCAAATTTTTAACGGTCAAAAGAAACCTAGTCGTAAAAAAGTGATTCAAATTGCTCTAGCATTAGAATTAGAAATAAATGAAGCTAATAATTTATTATCTTTATCTGATAATGGCTATTTATATCCTAAAGTTAAATATGATGCTATTATTTTATTTGCTTTAAAGCATCATTATAGTATTATTGATACTAATTTTATTTTAGATATGTATAATTTACCAATTTTAGAATAATTATTTATTTTGCGCTGATTTTTTTATTTGTTCATGATAAAAATAATTAACGACTACTGGCAAGGCATCAAAAGGTCGCTTGATTGAATCATCATTAGTTAAATAATCTAATTTTAATTCTTTGCAAAATTTCTGTAATTTATTATCTAAGTTTTTCCAATAATGATAATCTTTTTGTTCATAAATATTACGATATAAAGGCAATAACTTAGGGTATTTAGCTTTGATATAATCCATGATAACCGCTTTATAGCTGCCTCTTAAATTTAAATTTTCTAACCAGATTAAATTGCATTGATCTTTCACTTTTTTAATAATTCCTTCAACATCACTGATTTCTGGAAAAATCGGTGAGATAAAACAAGTCGTACGAATCCCCGCATCATAAAAAATCTTCATTGCTTCAAGTCGCCGTTTGATTGATACTGCCTGATCCATATCTTGTCTAAAAACTTCATCTAACGTATTGATTGACCAGGATACGCGCGCATCGGGAAAACTTTTGATTAACTCTAGATCACGTAAGATCAAATCACTTTTAGTAGCAATGCTTATTTTTGCCTGACTGCCTTGCAATTGTAACAATAAAGCCCGTGTTCTTTGATAATCTTTTTCCTGAGGATTATAGGGATCAGTTACCGAACCGATAAAAATCTCTTTACCGGCATACTTTAAAGGATTTTTTATTTCCGGCCAGTATTTAACATCCAAAAAAGTCCCCCAAGGTTCTAAATGACCGGTAAATCGTTTCATAAATGAAGCATAACAATATTTACAATTATGTAGACAGCCAACATAAGGATTAGCCGAGTAATCACATACTGGTAAATCTGATTTTGATAAAATGCTTTTAGCTTTAATTTCTTTAATGATTATTTCCTTCATTTCGATCTCCTTTGAAACGATTTTTGTCTTCCCTGACTTAAAATATCCGTTTCTTTTAAATGACCAACTAATAATGGTGAAGCCGGATCATGCAACTGATAATTTTGTTTAACTTTGGCTAAATTATTATTAGCATAGCAATATTTACAGCCATTTAAACAAGTATCATAAGCACCAATATCACGACTTTCCATGCAATGACAGCCTTTTCGCATCCCTTTATGTTTCAAATTTTTAAATTCAATATCATTAGCTTTTGCAAGGATATCAAGTTTTATACAGCCTGAGCTAAAAATGCCATAATGAAGATATTCTTCATCAGTGCCACAAGTTTGTAGATAAATATTATATTTTTTTGCTACAGTCCCTAAACCATGAGCTAAAGTATCCATATCTTGTTTTGATAAAGGAATTAACTCGGGCATATTAGTTTGCAATTTTTTATACATTTCCACAAAACTAAAAATACAGCGATCAATATAAGGAGCAAGCTGTTTTGCCATTTGTTCAAATGTTTTCAAATGATATTCAATAGTATATTTTTCAGTTAATAAAACTGGATCATAGCGCCAGGCTACTCGTTTTTTTCCTACCAATGTTGAAAGTTTGATCAAAGTTTTAATACTTTGATCAATTGTAGGAACCTTTGGTTCAATATCCTTACCATAAGCAGTAATCGTATAATAAAAATAAGTATTAAAATGATCGGTTATTTCATTTAACCGCGCTAAAATCGGCTGATAATTTTTAGAACAAAAAATAACACAGTCCACTTTATCATTAGTAAGTTCATAACGAGTTACTTTATTTGTAAATAAGGGATTACGTGATAATACATAACCTTCATTAAAGCGCTGTAATAGCCATTTTGAATAATATTGCACGATATCACTTCGGCCACCGGTATTAATGATCATTTTGTCTCCTCCACAACTTTTTTAAACTCTTCTTGCATATAGTTAGAAAAAAGGCTCGTTAAGCGTACTAATTCAGCGATATCTTCATCTGATAGTCGAGCCATCGCATCTATTTCTTTGTTTGCAATAGGGGGAATGATTTTTTCAGTATATTCTTTTCCGGCTTTAGTAAAATGAATAATTTTATTGCGACGATCACTCTTTGATTCAATTAAAGTTAAATAGCCTTGTTTTAAAAACTTTTTAATAATGGCACTGGCTGTCTGTTTACTCATTGATAAACGTTTACAAATATCTATTTGTAAACAGCCTTTTGGAGCAAAATAAATAATGTCTAAAACAAATAATTCATTTACTGTCAAATTATGTTTACGAGCGCACATTTCATAAGCACTGTATTGATCATCTCTTAATTTACAATATTGATTAACATAGTTTCTAACTTGGTTACGTTCCATATTTTTCTCCTTTAATAGTCTAATATTTGACTATATTATATTACATTTGATCAATAATTACTACTATAATTATAAAAAATGGTATAGCGAATGCTATACCATTAAAAGATCTTTATTTAGATTTTTTTGTTTCTTTTTCATCGTCTTCAGCTTTTAAAGAAGCAATGATTGCCTGAGTGATTTCTTCCATGATATCAGGATGGTTAGTTAAGAAATTTTTCGCATTTTCCCGACCTTGACCAATCTTTTCACCTTTATAAGCATACCAGGCACCACTTTTTTCAACGATATCTTTTTCTACCGCTAAATCTAAAACTTCACCATTTCGAGAAATTCCTTTTCCATAAATAATATCAACCTGAGTAGCTTTAAATGGTGGAGCAACTTTGTTTTTAACAACCTTGATATTAACCTTATTTCCGACAATATCACTACCATTTTTAATCGCTTCACTACGACGAATCTCAACTCTAACTGATGAATAGAATTTCAAGGCACGTCCACCCGTTGTAGTTTCCGGATTACCGAACATGACTCCGATTTTTTCTCTTAACTGGTTAATAAAAATAATCGTACATTCTGATTTGTTTAATTCAGCCGCAATTTTTCGTAATGCTTTTGACATTAATCTAGCCTGTAATCCCATTTGAGCATCACCCATTTCCCCATCTAATTCTACTTGAGGAACTAAAGCCGCTACGGAATCGACAACAACTAAATCAATCGCTCCAGAACGAACTAGTGTTTCAGCAATTTCTAATCCCTGTTCACCGGAATCTGGCTGTGATAGAATCAATTCATCAATATTAACACCTAGATTTTGAGCATATACCGGATCAATTGCATGTTCAGCATCAATAAACGCTGCCCGTCCGCCCTGTTTTTGACATTCAGCAATTGCATGTAATGTTAAAGTTGTCTTACCACTTGATTCTGGTCCATATATTTCAATAATTCTTCCTTTAGGATAGCCCCCAATTCCAAGAGCCAGATCCAAAGTCAAAGAACCAGTAGGAATGACATCAACACTTACATCAGCACGATCACCTAATTTCATGACTGAGCCTTTACCATATTTTTTTTCAATTGCTTTAATTGCATCAGCCAATGCTTGTTCTTTTTTTGCTTCTTCTTTGTTTACTTTACTTTCTTTACTTTTTGCTTCTGCCATATTTTTTCCTCCTACTATATATATACTCCCAAAAAATCTAATTTACTTTTATTTTTTTAATTAATTTTCTAATTACAAAATCAATTGCCTGTTTCTGGATCTCTTGACGACTACCTTTTAACTGTAATTCATAAACATTAATACCATGATAAAAAATACCAATATAAACAAGTCCCACTGGTTTTCCTTCCATGGCGTCAGGACCAGCATTACCAGTAAAAGAAACACAAATATCACTATCTAATATTTGTTTACCATTGATACACATCAAAGAAGCAATTTCTTTACTTACAACTCCATATTTTTCAATAACATCATGACTAATACCTAATAGTCTTTCTTTAGTAATACTTTGATAAGTTACCAAACTACCCTTATAAACCTTAGAAATGCCAGGAATACTTCCTAGCATTGTTGCAAAATTACCTACTGTAAAACTTTCTACACTAGATATACTGATATTATTTTCGATTAAAAATTTTGCTAATTCATCCATTACATTGTCTCCATTAATATACTGCGATTTTTCATAAAATAATCAATTCCACTAATTATTGATACTACTGTAGCGATCCAGGCAAATAAATTAGCCATATTAATATTTAAAAGATTAAACGGAAAATTATTTAATAATAACATGATAATAGCAATCATTTGGGTTACTGTTTTTAATTTCCCTAATTTACTAGCCGCTACGACCACCTGCTTACTAGCAGCCGACATTTTAATGGCATCAACGACCGTATCCCGAGAAATCATAATAATAGGAATTAAAATACTAATTGTATTACTACCTGCTAATAGTAGAAAAGTAGTATTAACTAATAATTTATCGGCAATCGGATCGACAAACTTACCAAAAGTCGTAATCATCCCTTTTGATCTGGCAATCTGTCCATCGAAATAATCAGTTAATGAAGCAACGATAAAAATCAATAAAACAATTAAATCAACTATTGATATATTGGTATCTAAAAGATGTAAACTAGCTACTTCAATACCAAAATAACTATAAGGAAACATATAAATGATAATTAAAAGCGGCACCAGTAAAATTCTGGCTATAGTCAACCGATTTGGTAAATTCATTATTGCACCTGAGTTAAGATAAGTGTTTTTTTGCCACCATCATATTCACTTGGATCAATTTCAACTTGAACATCATTAATATAAACGCGATGCCCCATAAAATACCCCATAGTTAATTCTACATTTTGGAACTCATCTTTATTAAATTCTAACTCAATAGTTTCTGGAGCGGCATCTAATGAATTGCTCTTGTTAGCATCATTGTAAATTCCACTTTTAAATCCACTATATTCGCTACCATTATATGTCAATCGTGCCCATGATCTTCCAACAAATTCAATTTTTAATTTAATACTAGTTTGACCCTCAGCTAATTTAAAACCATAATTCATTTCACTATTTCTAGTAATAGTTGCTGCTGGTACATTTTCCACTGGTTTTTTATCTTCATCATCATTATCATTACTGTCATCCTGGTCATCAGTATCTTGTCTAGCAGTATCATTATTCCCTTCAACTGTTGGCGTATTGTTGTTGTAATCAACAGTATCATTAGAACGACTAGCAACAATCGTATACCAGACCACTACTATTAAAGCAATACAGATTACACCAGCTAAGACATACTTAAAATATCGTAATAAATAACGATCTTCATAAACCCTTTTATTGGAAATTGGTTTTTTTGTTTTAACTTTTTTTAGATCTTTAAAAGAATCATTAACTTTTTTAGAAATAGTAATATTTTTTTTATTTTCTTCAGCTAAACGTTTAGCTAAATCTTCCTGACGGATTTCTTCTAATTGAATTTCTTGTGTCAAAGCTTCAAAATCCCCGTCAAGTTCTTTTTCATCCAATCCTAAATATTTAGCAATTTTTCTCAAATACATTTTAAGGTATAATTCGTCACCTTTAAATTGTTCAAAATTTCCAGACTCTATATCTTTCAAGACAGCTACTGAAATAAATGTTCCTTTAGCTAGTTCTTCAATCGTAATTCCTCTAGCCTCACGCTCTCTTTTAACACGCTCGCTAATGTTTTCCATGAGCTATCCTCCTTATCTTTACAAAAACGCTTTAATAAACAAATAAATTATATCATAATTATTGTTTATGACAATAACCTAATCACATTTATTTTATGAAAGATTTTTTTTAATATACATTGTTTTTTCTTTTCCATTTTACTATATAAATATAAACTTTTAATAAACTAATGACAAGTATTTTAAACTAAAACAATTTTTTTACACATTGTAATTATACCATTATCACTAATTATTAAAACAAAAATGTAACTATCACAAAATAGTTACACCAGACCATTATAAATAAAAATAAACCTCTAAGAATCGTCTTAGAGGTCTTATTATCTTATAACAATGATTTATATAATTCTTTAATTTCAGCTACACTTGTATCTCTTGGGTTACCTGGACAACAAGCATCAGCTAAAGCACTTTCACTTAAAAAGTCTAAATCTTCTTCTTTAACAATTTCTTTTAAATCACCAGGAATTCCAACATCCATTGATAATTGTTTAACTGCATCAATAGCTGCTTTACGATATTCATCTTGATTCATTCCAGTAGTATCAACACCCATTGCTTCAGCGATATCTTTATATTTTTCACCAGTGTATGGAGCATTATATTCCATTACTGTTGGTAAAATGATTGCATTAGCAACACCATGAGGAGTATCATATAAAGCTCCAAGAGGATGTGCCATACTATGAACTAAACCTAAACCAACATTAGAGAATCCCATTCCGGCAACATATTGACCTAGCGCCATTCCTTCTCTACCTTCAGGTGTATTATCAACTGCTCCTCTTAAGTTTTTAGCAATAATTTCAATTGCTTTTAAGTGGAACATATCACTCATTTCCCAAGCACCTTTAGTAATATATCCTTCGATTGCATGAGTTAAAGCATCCATACCTGTAGCAGCCGTTAAACCTTTTGGCATTGAAGCCATCATATCAGGATCAACAAAAGCCACAACTGGAATATCATGAACATCAACACATACCATTTTACGGTCTTTTTGGGCATCAGTAATTACATAGTTGATTGTAACTTCAGCGGCTGTTCCAGCCGTAGTAGGAACTGCAAAAATTGGTGTACAAGGATTTTTAGTATCAGCTACTCCTTCAAGACTTCTTACATCACTAAATTCAGGGTTACGATCAATGATTCCAACTGCTTTTGCAGTATCCATTGATGATCCACCACCAATTGCAATAATATAATCAGCCTTAGCCTCATGTAAAGCATCTACGCCATGTTGTACATTTTCAATTGTAGGATTAGCTTTGATATCAGAATAAATTTCATATTCCAATCCTGCTTCATCTAATAAATCAGTTACTTTTTTAGTAACCCCAAATTTAATTAAATCAGGATCTGAACAAACTAATGCTTTTTTAAACCCACGTGCTTTTGCTTCATTAGGAATTTCATTAATTGCTCCTTTACCATGATAACTTGTTTCATTCAATACAAATCTGTTTGCCATTTTATCTATCTCCTTTGTCTTTAGCTATATTTATTGTATCACCCATGTGAAAATAAAAACAAGTTACAAATGTAAGCGTTTGTAACTTTTTATCTACTTCATTATATAAAACTGAGCATATTTTTCTACACTCAGTTTTTTCTGTCTTCTAACCATCCAAAAACAAAAGGAAAAATCATTTAAAATAGCTCCAGCAAAGTTCACATATAAATCTCTTCTTTGCATAGTTTATATGCAACTGCTATCATACCTGTGACATTTCTACGCTTAGACTAATTCCTAATAGAAGTATCATCATTGCTATTAAATAGCATCGCTAAATAGTTGTTACTAATCTATTTGCACAGCTCGGTATTTTTCGCTTTTATTAGATATTCTAATAGTTTAGGTGTACTTGCTAAAAAGCTCATTTAACAAGAATGTGTTCAACGACTATTATTCAGTTTTCAATATACTCATATAAAAGTATCTTTATTGTCCTTTACATTTTATGGTTCACTTAAACAATTGTTTTTTACATCATTTTGAAACTTTTACTTTTTAATTTATTAAATGATGAATACATAGATAAATTACTGATGAACTCATCTCTAATTTTAAATACTTATTTACTGCAATAGCCAAAAATCTTCATTAATATTATTATTAGAGTTAATCTGTCTGTTTAAGATAAGCATATAACAATGATGTTCTATAAACATTTTCTTTCTTCATCAAATTAGAAAACACAATCATTATTGATGATGCAATAAGGCACATCATACTGTTAGAAAAGAACACAAACAAGAAATTACTGGTGATCAAGATTATAGAGAGAAGCCAATCGCTTAAAGAAAAAAAACATTACTAGTCTATCAAAACAATAATGAGGTACAGGAAATATTAAAATATGCACATAAGGTATAAAAGAGTATGAAAAAATAAGAAAAAGAGAAATACAGGCAAATGTAGCTGAAACTAGATTAAAAAATGCAAAACACCTAAACTCAAAAAAATTATTCATTGCATTTTTTTAATAAAAGTCTATAATATTTATAGAGAGCAGGATAATAGGGTAACTCTTAGGAGTTGTCTTGTTGAAATGTTTTCTAGAATTAAGAAAAAACCTCTAATGGTGTCCTCGATAGGTTGCTTTAATTAGAGGCTTTTTTATTTTTACCTTTTAGATAATCATAAATTCTTATTAATCTTCTTAAATTTGTACGAATACTAGATTTTGATTCTTTTAAAATATCTTCATTTTCAATAAATTTATTTTTCAAATAATTTTCTAAATCTTGCAAAACAATCTGATTTTCTTCTAAAAAAGCAATATATAATAATTCTTTATCCAAATCCAATTTCTGATTTAATACATCTTTTATACTTGTTTGAGGATGTTTTTGTCGTTCTTTTCTTATTGTATTTGAAATAATATCTTCAAAACTATTTATAATTAGCTTATCAATATTATCAATAAAATTATATTTTTCTTGATATAAAGAATTGATAGGTAACGTACCAGACATTTGTTTTGCCAATTCTGGTGCATAAGATAATAAATCTTTTATTTCAAATTTTAAATCATTCATAACGATATTTCTATACCATTGATTCGAAGTAACTCCCTTTAAACCATTAAGATTAACTGTTTCAGTTGTACCAATAGACATAACTAATTCATCATTAGAAATCCTTTCATCATCAATCATTGCTACTTTAATATTGTTAGTTGGTTGATTGGTCAATGTAAATAAATATAATTCATCTTTTAAAATTCTCAGCAAACGAACTGGAATTTTCATTTTTTTCTTTCCTATTGCATTATATAATAATGAATAATCAGATAATGTAATTTTTGTCATAGTAAGTAATTTATTGTCATCAAATGCAAATATAGATTCTCCAATTTCATATTTCTTTATTGCTGGATCATACTCAACAAATATGAACTTATATTTAAGCAACTTTACTTGTTCTTTTGTCATGCATTTTACAATAGAACTTAGTATATCTCTTATATTAGTATCTGATAATGAATACCCCATAAAGATTATTGGATATTCCATAAAAATTGTAAGCAACTTTGCTGCCAAATATTCACGCTTTTCTTTAAATTCTTTATAATCTTTTTCATTGATAATTATAGACTTAGGTTCATTTAATGAACCATGAATTTTATAAACTTCAGCTATTCCCTGAAGCTGGGAAAACAAAAGAGCTTGTTGACCGACGTACACTTTGTATTCAGATAAATAAGTTTCAAAAAAGAGATCATAATTTGTAGTAATAATTCCTGCAATAGATTTTTTTGCAATATTATTTAATAATGTAACCTCATCTTTAAATTTAGATTGTAAAGTTGATTTTTGTTTTAAATGATAACTCATTTCAGCTTTAAATGGAGAACAACCATCAGATACCTTTTGCATGTATGCTTCATCCAAAGTTCGTATATTTGAATTTGAAAACCATTCCTTATTAAAATCTTCTTCTATTAAAGAAGCAATTTTCGGATTTATACCATAAGGATTGTCTGTAAAAGATGCTTTATCCTCATAAGAACGAAATGCAAATGAATCTTGATTAAACTTATCCACCATCTCTTGCAAAAGATTAGTCCAATTAGGAAGATTATAATATCTTCTTGATAATCCAGAACCAATAAATAAAAATGGAATCGTATCTAATTGTTCAATTAATTCATCTATTGTAATAGCCATATTTTTCACTCCTCTTTAGCTTATCATTATACAATGTTTTTTATATAGAAACAAATATAAATAGTTTGAGTTTAAATGTTTTGCATTAATATTTTCAACAGCATAACACTAACTGGTATATTTTCTGTTTTCTTATACCATTCTTACTGTTTTTTCCTTCTTTTTATTTTTTCAAGCTAAAAAAAGTGTCATTTTTATGACTTTTTAAAGTTTATTGCAATACCCATATAAAAATAAAACATGATATAAATGTGATCGTTTATAACAATTTTAAGATTCAAATAACGCTATCAAATATATTAATTATTTTACGCTTTTTTAAGCTTCACGTATCTTTTTTTCTTAATCAGCTTTTTCATTTTATACTTATTATTGGATTTTTAAAGATGCAATTAAATAAAAAATTAGAGTGCAACTGTCAAAGCAACTCACAGTTTCTAAGCTTTTAATTAAATGCAAACTAGAAATGGTAGTAAGAGCAACTAATTTTAAATTACAATAACATTAGGATGATATTAATTATTAAAAATCGAAAAGGAGGAATTTTGAAGCAAATATAAATCAACTAGTCTAAATAACTATATATAAAAATTTACTTCAAAACATAAATCAAATGAAAAAATATTTAAAGAATGTTAAAACAACTTTTATTATTAGTATATTATTATATTCTTGTGCTGGTTTCATGTCAATCTTTTTATCCTATGTATGTCAGGTTGTTTATGATGCTGGAGCCAGTAGAAATATGGAAATGTTTTATCATAGTATCATCATCACTATTATTTTTATTGTCATGAATTTTAGTATTTATTTATTACGGGGAATATTTCGATCATTATATTTAAAAACCGTCATGTTTAGTTTAAACCACGATGTTTTTAATAGTATCTTAAAATATAAATTAAATGATTTTCTAAATAAAAATACTACAGGCTGTTGACAAAGTCGGTTTTTTAAACCGCTTTGCCATACAGCCTTTTATATTTTCCGAAAAATGATAAAAACAGTGTAATTTTGAACTTTTTCATTTTAAATCTCTCATATTTTGGTATTGCT
>NZ_JAGHEW010000100.1 GCF_017889095.1 Thomasclavelia sp.
ATCATGAACCTCCGGTTCACGATAAAAACGAGAAAAAATCAATCCTTGTCTAGCTAAAGCTATTCCTTTTCCTTGATCATGAATACTTATTTTAGTAAATATTTCTTGCTGCTCTACTTTAATTTTAACTTTTGTATTAGCCTTACTATATTTAATAGCATTATCTAAAAGATTAAAGATCGCTTCACTTGTCCATTTTTGATCATGATTAACAATTAAATTTTCATCACAATCTACATATATATCAATATTTTTACTAATCGCTTTAGTCATGATCGTTTCAATTGCTTTAGACAAAGTATCACTAATCAAACAGGGCTGTTTTAAAATCGTGATCGTACCGGTTTCTAACCTAGACATTTTAATTAAACTTTCTAATAAAAAATCTAGTTTTTCACTCTGTTCCAATACTTTTTCCATCATTATTTTTTTATTTGCATCATCACTTTCTTGATGCAATAATTCTAAATATAATCTAATATTTGCCATCGGTGTTTTGATTTGATGTGCAATATTGGAAATTAATTCTTCTGTTTTTTCTTTTTCTAAACTAATTTCTTGATTTTTTTGTAAATAAAGCTGTGAGATTTGACTTAATTTAGTAGCTATTTTGCTATACAGCAGATCTTCGTTACAACTTTGTACATTTTGTTGATTTAATAATTTGTTTAAATCTAATTGCAATTTATCAATAAATATATCAAGATCTTTCTTTAATAAATAATATTTTTGAAGATAAACCAATAAAATAATTATTAAAGCAACAATAATAACGATCATTATTTCCATATATATCCCATTCCATATACATTATTAATATAACGATGCTTTTCATCTTCGATTTTCTTACGCAAACGATTGATATTTACATGTAAAGCATGCTTATCTAATAATTCTACTTTTTCTTCCCATAATAAATCTAAAAATAATGAATACGTCAACAATTTATCTTTATGTTCAATCAAGATTTTTAAAATACGATACTCTGTTGGCGTAACTAAACAGCTTTGCCCCTCTACTTTTACTAAACCCTGGTCAAAATTAACATAAAGAAAATCATCTTGAAAAATATTTTGCTTATTTTTTGATAACATAACAGCAATTTTTTTCATTAAAACTTTTAATGAAAAAGGTTTGGTAACATAATCATCGCCACCTAATTCATAGCCTTTTAATAAATCACTTTCTAAATCACGCGCTGATAAAAACAATACCATCATCGAATACTTACTCTTTACCCACTTACAAAAACTAAAACCATCATGATCAGGCAAATTTACATCTAAAATTATTAAATCAATTGAATTTGATTCAATTATATTCTTTCCTTCAAAGCAAGAAAAAGCCTGATAAACTTGATAACCCTCTTCTTTTAAAGCATAACTGATTCCTTGATTTAATTTATCATCATCTTCTAAAACTAAGATCTTATTCATCTTATCTACTCCACTTTTTTACACACATCGACCCAGCCGCTACTATTAGATAATTTTTCTAATTCAAAAATAGTGAGTTCAATAGCACTATGACCATTACCAGCGGCTGGATATACTTTTTCAAATCGTTTTAATGAAACATCCAAATACACCTTGACTCCTTCATTGATGGCAAAAGGACAAACACCACCAGGTTCATGACCAATATATTTGGCAACTAGATCACTAGGAATCATCTTAGCTTTTTGTTTGAACGTGGCTTTATATTTTTTGTTATCAATTTTAACATCACCCGCAGTAACGATCAAAATTGCTTTATCTTTTAATAAAAAAGACATTGTTTTAGCGATATGCATTGCCTTGCAGCCAAGCGCTAATGCTGCCTGCTCTACTGTAGCGCTAGAATTTTCTAACACGATTATTTTTTCTTCCATCTGCTTATTTTTAAAATATTCTTGTACTTTTTCTAATGACATCTTCATCTCTCCTAATTTAAGTATATTCAATCATTTATAATAAGTAAATAAACAAATTTCGATATTTAAAAATACGGCATTATGCCGTATTTTTTCTATCTTCTTTTTGGTTTGATCATCATAAATAGCGGTACCCCTAATAAAACACTACCACCAATAATATTTCCGGCAGTTGAAACCAGCATATGTAATGGCACTAATGACCAGTCAAAACTGCTACCTAGAGCTGTAATTCCTAAAGTAAAATTCCCCATATTAGCAATGCTATGTTCAAAACCTGGTAAAACAAAGGCCATAACGACTAACATCATAATTACTGTTTTAGCCGTATCATCTTGCATCTTCATTCCCACATAAGCTCCAACACAAACAATAAAATTACAAAGAATTCCTTTAATAAATAATTGTCCAACTGAAAATGTAAGTTTACCAGTTACTAGCGTAGTTACATATTCTTTCAATAAAGCTTGATTACTACCACTTTTAATAAATAAAAAACAAATTAATGCAATCCCAACAAAGTTACCAAGATAACAAATAATCCACATTGGAATAATTTGACGAAATTTAAGTTTTTTTCCATAAACAGGAATCATCGTTGTAAAACAATTACCAGTAAATAACTCTGATCCTAAAATTACAATAATTACAAGCCCAATTCCAAACGATGCCGCTACTGCAATCTTTGAAGCAATTAAATGATCTTTAAACAACAACGTTCCTAACGTAGTTGATAAAATTGTTGCTAGTCCTAAATATAGACCAGCGACAATTGATCTGGCAAAAAAACGTCCCTTTTCATCACGACACATTTCAAATTTTTTTATTCCTAAATCCGACAACATTTCAAAACTCATTATTTGACCCTCCAAATTGGTTTTATTATAAACCATAATTTCTTGAAGTTCAATAAATTATGGTACCTTTTGTCGAATCAAAAAACAAAACAATTACGTTAAATAGTTTATTTTTCGCAATCATGTTTATCTGTCTTATTTTAGTCTATACAGCTAGAATCAATACAAAAAGATCACATTAAAACTTTCTTTGTTATATCTGTTTTTTGGAAGTGAAAATCCTGCTCCATTAGACATACTTATAATAAAAAAGCCAGAATATTATCCTGACTTGATTATTTTTTCTTTTGGTATGTATTCTGCGATGATTTTTTCTGGCTGTTTCATAAACTTGATGGTCACAAAGACGATCACGAAACCAATTACAGTAACCCCCATAGAGAAATAAAGCATACTGTTTAAACCGAAACTATCTTGAAGAAATCCCCCAAAAACATTTCCAATTGTTGAACCAAAACCAGTGGTCATCATCGCTATCAATGTTTGACCCATAACTTGATGTTCTTCTTTGAGATAGTCATTTACATAATAAGTGATAACACCAGTAAAGAGTCCGTATGAGCATCCTTGAAACATCATCCCAATAATTAATACCGGTATATTAGGTGCTAAGCAAATAGTGAAATTTCGAGCAACATAGAAACATGAAGCCACAAGAAGAATGCTTGGAGCTTTATACTTCTTTAAAAGTGTATGAGCAATTCCCATAAATGGCATCTCACTAGCAGCCATCGCAAAAATTGCAATTCCATAAAGTGATGTCGATCCACCTAAGTTGGTTACAATATTGATCAAATAAACAGATAGTGCACTAGAAGCCGAAAACATGAATCCAACCCCTAACAATATCAAAAAGAAAACACGATATGTACTGATAACTGTCACGATCGATGATTTCTTTGTAGCTGTTTCATTTTCCTTAACTTCTACATCCTCCATTGAAAGTAAAACCACAAACATCAAGATTGCCGAAAATATAAACAGGTATGTACATACAGTTGGATTTATAAATTCAATCAACTGTCCTAATACAACAGCCGTAACTGCATAAGCAACTGATCCCATTCCACGAGATAAGCCAAAGTTTATATAGCGACCGGCTCTTAAGTAATCCATACAGATTGTAGATATTAATGGTACCGCTGATACTATAAAACAAATAATCAAAATATAAAGAATCATAACCAAAAAGACTGGTGCTGGTAGCAATGTAAAATAAAGCATTGCTGCTCCATTAAAGAGAAACATGATCAACAAGAGTTTCTTAATGGTCATACCTTTAATTTTTGATATGAGTGATGAAATCATCGGCGACAAAAAAATTGTAGAAACAGCGCCGATCCCGGTCACAATTCCAATTTCCCCATTGCTCATCCCCTTATATTGTAAAAAAACTGCAATAAAACCATAAACCGAACAGTAACTTGTCCAAAACAAAATGTGTAACAAGTTGTATTTCATCTGTAACTTCATTTTCTCTTCTCCCTTCATAATTTAATTTTATTAAAAAAATCATGATTTTTAAATAGAAAACACCAAAAATTATATCTTTTTTTCAATTTATTTAATATTTTATGGATTCAAAAATAAACCATCCTACGTTTTAAAATTTAAAGAATCATAACCGTTAAAATTATTTAAGTTGAAAAAATGTTAATACTACTTATGGCATTTCTTGAATGATTACTATGGACTTTTAACGTTGATCTTTCAAGACCAATTTTAGACAATTTCCTGGGAAATAATAGTTATACGATCATATATCTAGTTTTTGCGCTATCAATTTTTAGGGTCTTATTATTAGAATTTAAATTTAAGTTTAGGTATCAAAAAATAATCAGAAACTTTACATTATTTTTTTCTTAACTTGTTTATCAACATTTATCAGTGTAAAATATAATCATTGGAGGAGATACAA
>NZ_JAGHEW010000101.1 GCF_017889095.1 Thomasclavelia sp.
ACCTACTGGTGCTGTAATTGCCTGAGCACCGCTATTAAAAGAATCCCTAATTTGTAAGACACCTTTAAAACTAGCGGCTAAGATCTTACAGTTATAATGATCACTTTCAATTCGATTAGCCAAGGCACTAATTAATTCATAAGGATCACTGCCTAAATTACCAATACGATTAACATAAGGAGCGATATAATCAGCATTAGCAGCTAAGGCCATATAAGCCTGCATTAAATCGTATACTGCTGTAGCTGTAACATTAACTCCTTCACTTTTTAATATTTTAATTGCTTTGATTCCTTCATAAGATACCGGTACTTTAATATAAACCTGATCATCAATTTCTTTTAAAATGCGATGTCCTTCTTTAACGATTTCATCACATTCTTTAGAAATAACCTGAATATGCAAGCTTCTTTCCTTACCAATGATCTTTCTTATTTCTTTCATGTGTTCAAAGAAATTTTCTGGACTAGTAGCTTTAACGATTGAAGGGTTACTAGTAACGCCAGTAATTGGTAAATGTTCAATAGCATCTTTGATTTCTTCTAAATTAACTGTATCAATAATAAATTCCATTTTTCTTTTCTCCTATTCAATAATTAAATTTTTTAGACCAGTTTGATAAACAAGATCATAAAAATGCTGCATCTTATTTTCATCAAACATTTTATATTTTTTATCGACACCATATTCAAAATCAACTAATTCATATTTTGATGAAGCTAAAGGGTTATAGTTTAATAGTTCGTATTTGACATTTGGATAAAGATCGACTAAAAAACTGGCAATTGCTTTAATATTATCATCAAAGGCCGTCATTGTTGGTATCAACGGTGTGCGAATTATTACTTTATCTTTATGTTTGCTTTGTAATATATATTTAATTTGTTTTTTTATTAGTTTGGATGAAACATTAGTTAATTGCTGATGTTTAGTTTCATCAAATATTTTTAGATCAATATAAATTAAATCTAAATATGGTAAGATCTTTTTAATCAGTTCAATTGGCGCGTATAATGAAGTTTCTATAGCACAATGAATGTTTTCAATTTTACATCTTTTTAAAATTTCTAATAAAAACTCTCCTTGCATTAATGGCTCACCGCCAGAAAAAGTAACCCCGCCAGTATCTTGAAAAAAGACCTGATCAGCTTTGATCTTTTCCATTAAAGTATCGATATCATATTCAATGCTGTCATAACTGATTGCATTAGTAGGACAGGCATTGATTAAATTATCAAAATCACCTAAATATTGATGATTAAAATATGGTCGATTGTTTTTATATTCCATTTGATCAATGTTGGCAAATTTTATACATCTTCGACAATGAATACACCGATTTTTAAAATAAACTACTTTTCGTTTAGCTTCAATTCCTTCAGGATTTTGACACCATAAACATCTAAGGGGACACCCTTTAAAGAAAACTGTTGTTCTTAAACCATCGCCGTCATGAACGGCAAATCTTTTAATATCAAAAATTAACGCTTTAGATGTTTTCATAAGTAGTCCTTTCAATGATTTCATCTTGAAGTTTACCGGCTAATTCGACAAAATAAGCGGTATATCCGGCAACCCGAATCGTCAATGAACGATGACGTTCAGGATGAATCTTAGCATCAATTAAATCTTCTTTTCTGACGACATTAAACTGAATATGAGGTACTTGTAAAGCAACAAAAGCTCTTAAAAAGTTTTCAAACTTTAAGCGTCCTGTTTTCGTTTTAAAAAACTCTGGTAAAAACTTCATATTTAATAAACCGCCATTAGTTGTACAAGAATTACTAAGACGACTTACTGATTTTAAAACCGCCGTAGGACCGTTTAGATCTCGTCCATAGACTGGTGACATGCCACCATCAGCCAAAGGTGCTAAAGCATTTCGTCCATCTGGTGAAGCCCCGACATTTTCGCCCATCGGCACATGTGCACTAACGGTATACATACCGGTATGATAATAACCGCCACGATAATTAGTATAATCTTTCATTCTTTCTCTAAAATAATTAGCCCATTTAGCTCCTAATTCATCGACCCATTTAACATCATTACCATATTTAGGAACTTTATTTAATAACATTGCCTGAATAATTTCAGCACCGTTAAAATCATTTTGTAATGCTTTCAACAATTCATCTTGACCAATTAAATTTTTGTCATAAACTAATTCTTTGATCGCTGCTAAAGAGTCAGCCAAATTCGCAATCTGGATCATTTGAATTCCCGATAAATTATATTTAGCCCCACCTTTAGTTACATCTAATCCTTTTTCTAAACAGGCATCAATTACAGTTGATAAAAAGGCGGTTGGTAAACAATCTTGATGAGCTTTTTCAACAACTATTTCCGCTTTCATCATTTTATCAATAAAATAATCAATTTGCCCTTTAAAGGCTGTTTCCAGTTCATTAAAACTATTATATGTTGTTAGATCACCGAGATCTAATCCAATTCGTTCATTAGTTAAAAGGCATCTTCCATGGTTTAAAGTTAGTTCTAAAGCTTTATTTAAATTAAACATGGCGGCATCCGACCAACCAAGATTATTGCCCTGCGTCGTTAATTCAACACAGCCAACAATCGCATAATCCCTGGCATCTTTAATGTCGATATTTAAATCTTTGACCATGGTATCAATGATGGCTTCATCATTGAAAAACTGAGGCATCCCACTGCCTTTAGCAACTACTTCAATAGCTGCCTGCATTAATTCGTGAGAACTATCTCGATTTAATCTAACTGATAAATTAGGCTGTGGTAACCCTAAATGACCCTGAGCTTTTAAAAGCAGCAATGATAATTCATTATAAGTACCTTTACCATCCTGGTCCACCCCACCAACAGCGATATTAAAACCAATCGGAAAACCAGCGAAATACTTAGCACTATGCTGATTTCTTAAATAAACAATTTGATTGAATTTCAGCCATAAACATTCCAATATCTCTAAAGCATCTTGATTGGTAATAATTTTATTTTCAATATCATGATAATAATAAGGGTACAAATACTGATCCATTCTACCTGGTGAAAATGAAGAAGCATTGGATTCTAAATGCAAGATTACAAACAAGAACCACAATGACTGAACCGCTTCATGAAAAGACTTAGCTGGTCTTTTAGACAAATTCAAACAATTTTTAGCTACCTGTTTTAAAGATGCCTGGTATTTTAAATCAACATCATCAATTGTTTCCATGATCAAATCATGATAACGAACCATAAAATTGCTGGCACCTTGTAAAACTAAGATCGTACATTCATAAAATTCTCTTTGATCATCATTGCATTTTTCCAACTTTGATTGCGCCTGCTTCAATAATCCCGATACTCCCAGTTTTAACCAGGTTTTAGTATCTGGGCAAATATGCCCCTGAGCATGATCTTTTTGATTGATCTTAACGACTTTAGCAATTTGTTCAATTTCTTTTCCATAACTCTTTTTAATCACATCTTCCATCGAACGACCTTTCCAGTATGGATATATTATTTCTCTAAATTCGTTGATATCCTTTTGATGAACTTTAAATTTATCCTGAGGTCTAGTTGGTAAAGTTTCCAATTCATCATTGACCCATGAACAGCCACTTTCTGGAAAAACAACACCAGCGCGAACTCCTTTAGTCCGATTACCAACAATTAATTCTTCCATTTCTATGCCAATTTCGATTTCTTGTAAAGACGCTTTTAAAGCTAATGCTCTTTTTTTAGGAATTGATAAAACTTCGTTTTCTTGATAAATTCGCGTGATGATTCGGGCCTGTTCAATCGATACATATCTTGGCTCTTTCAACATTTTATCTTTTAAAATCGTAATTCTTTCTGTCTGCTTTAAACTATCCATCTTCATGCCTCCTTTTTACACTTTTATTATATCGTAAAAGCAATAATAATCAAGTATTTTCAATAAAAAAACAATATAAAACAATAAAATACAATAAAAAAATAGAAATCAGCTAAATGATTTCTATTCCATAATCCAATATTTTATTATAAATATTAAGTTCTAATTTTCTTTCACAAATATAACCTGTAAAATCACTAAGATGACCAAAGACATAATTGCCATCTAAATTAAGTTTGACACTTTCACCTACTAAATAAGTTTTTTTACTTGAATTAAGCACTTCCTTTTTAGTCAAACCATCATCAACATCATAAGTAGTAACTTTCCCTTCATGGATATTGATACCAACGACTCCTAAAAAAGCTAAATCAAACTTAAAACATTTTATCTGTTCAATTGTTAACGTTCCTAAAAAACCATCTCTAGCCTGATTAAACTTACCTCCGATAAAAATCACTCGCGCAGTTGACTGGTTAGTAAATAAGTTCATGATATCGACCATATTAGTTACTAACGTAATATTTAGATCTTTTTGGTAAATCAACTTAGCGATTTCTAAACATACCGTTGATATTCCTAAAAATACCATTGTTCCCGGTTCAATTAGTTCAACCGCTTTTTTAGCGATTGCTTTTTTTTCTGGTAAACGAACTTCAATTCGTTCATTAACATTAATTGCATGCAGATTTTCACGAATTTGTATTGCCCCACCATGAACTCTTTTTAATAAACCATTTTTTTCAAGCGTGCTTAAATCTTTACGGATGCAATCTTCAGTAACCTTAAAATCCTGACTTAATTCTTTGACTTGAACATGCCCTTCTAAATTCAATTTAGCTAATATTTGATTATGTCTTTCTTCTTGTAACATGAAATCTTCCTTTCCAAATTATTATGGCACTTATTTCAATAAAAAACAATAATGAATAATAATTGATTTAATGATTAATATAATTTACTTATGCGATAAGTATAGTAAATTTCAATTGGTAATGATAACAATAAAATCAATATATTAATCCCAAAACAAAGTAAACCATCAGTAAATAAACTAACTATAATAAAAACAAAACCAATAACAATCGAAACAATTCCACCAAACCTTTGACTCTTTTTCCATGTCTGTTCATTTTTTAACGACCAGCCAGTTCTTAAACCAATAAACGAATTTTTTCTAATTTTAGGCATAATATTACCAATCATGATCATCAAGATTCCTAAAAAAATAAAAGCTATCTGATTAATATCAAGTGATAAAGAATTAATATTATTGATTTGATTAAAAGAGTTATATAAATAATAATAATCTATAGCATTGAAAAAAAGCATTAACCAAATTCCAACACTAATCAAAATATTTTTATTAGTATGATTCTTTTGATATTTCTTAATAATCAAACACATTAATAAACCTAATATTAAAGCAAGCAATGCGATAATCAATGTTTCGTATTTACTGCCATAACGATCGACCTGACCACTTGCATTAAAATGTGCTGGAATTGTAGCTGGTAAAAAAGGTAAGATGATCATCGTTACGATCATTGGCATGATCATTAAAAAATAAAATATTTTCTGTTTCATTTCAAATCTCCTTTTAAGTTATTTATCCACATAATTACTTCATCTAAAATTGATAAATTCAATTCATAATAAATAAAATTCTTATATCGGGTTTCATAAATCAAATCAGCTTTCTTTAATTTAGCCAAATGATAAGATAAAGCTTGGGGTGATATTTCTAAAGCCAGTGCTAAATCTCCGGAACTAATTTTTCCTTCTTGCAGTTTTTCAATTATTTTTCGACATGTCGGATTAGCTAAAGCATTTAAAATATTATTAATAGCCAAATTATCACCCCAATCTATTTAAAATTTTCTTTAAATAGATTATACCATTTTTTTAGATAAATTAAAAGATAGCCCAAACTGCTATCTTTTAACTTTGATTATTTAAAAATTAATCATTAAATAATTTAATTCATTAACATTGCCCGTAAATCATTAATTTTATTAATTTGCTGTGTATGCTGTAAAGCTAATGTTAGTTCATCAATATTACACCCTTTAATAAATTCAATATCCTGATCAGTTAGTTCCATCTTACTTTCTAATACCATGATCAAACTTTCGACCATTCCTTTTTTTACACCCAATTTCGTTCCTTTTTTTATTCCACGTTTTTCACCAAATTCAATGTTTTGTTGTTTAAATCTATCTAACGCTTCACACATCTCAATCTCTTCTCCTTCCTTTGCTTCGATTGCAATTTCTCTTAAATTTTCACTGGCTGTTAGACT
>NZ_JAGHEW010000102.1 GCF_017889095.1 Thomasclavelia sp.
AAATTTTAATATAAAATGCTAAAAGCTGCCTTATTGGCAGCTTTTGTAATAAACATAAAAATTTAATGATTAGAATATTTAACTACTTTACGATAACCAGTATTAAAATCAACTTCATTTTCTAATGATTCGTTATTTTCTAAATGCTGGATATTTCTAATTACTAATTGTAGAAAGTATTCATGCACACTAGGCCAAACAAATCCGCCAGAAACATGGGGAGTGATGATAACATTAGGATAATCCCATAATTCATCGTCTTTAAAATAAGGTTCGGGATCGATGACATCTAAAGCGGCTCCATAAAGATGACCGTTTTTTAATACTGTTTTTAAATCATCAGTATTAATAGCACTGCCACGACCAACATTTATTATCATCGCATCTTGTTTCATTAGCGATAAACGTTGATAGTTAAATAAATTAATTGTTTCTTTCGATTGTGGTAAACATAAAATAACATAATCACCTTGAGGTAATATCAAATCTAATTGATCAATCGAATACAATTCATCAATTCCTTCAGGTTTTAGACCCAAACGTCTTTTTACACCAATGATCTTACAATCAAAGGCTTTTAAACGTTTGGCTAGCTGATAACCCAAATCCCCTAAACCAACAATAATAACAGTAGAATGGTAAATTTCTTTACCTGTTTTTACCTCTTGCCATAAATGATTATCCATATTTTTAAAATAAGTTCTAAAGTTTTTATTTAAAGCCAACATCATTCCAATCGTATGTTCACTAATAGCTTTACCATAACTGCCACTAGCATTAGCTAATTTAGTATCAGGATGTAAGATTCCATCTTTTACATAATTATCACTGCCAGCACTAGCTAACTGTAGTGCTTTTAAACTGCTTTTATTTAAATTAAATCTTTTAGATGGATTACCAATAATCATATCACATTCATCAATCATTTCTTGATTAATATTTTTAGACTTACTAAAAATAAACTGATGATGTTTAAATGTTTTAGTTAAAATATCTTGTTCTTGATTGGTAAATGGGGCTAAAGTAAGTATTTTCATTAATTAGACCTCCTTAATAATATGATGTAACTATTATAACATATCTTTAAGCATTTAATATTAAGAATAGAATTGAATATTATAAAACCCCAGTAACTATTTTTTAGCCATGGGGTTATTGATCTTTTTAAAAATGAAAAGTAGATAAATAGATAAGTAAATCGTTAGCATTGGTTATTTGAAGAAGCAATTCAATGTTTTTAGAAAAAGAAAGAAACTTTTGTAAGCTTTCAATCATATACTCATTATCATCACCGATATTTAATAATATGATAGCTTTAATATATTTACTTTTCCATAATATTGGTTTATTTAAACAGTATATTTCTAAAGCACTCGAATAATGTGGTTTAGATGTATATAAAATAACAATATGATTGTTCATTTCAATTTCTTGATAATTAACATTTTGGTTTATTATTTGATAGAACTCTTGTCGAGTTTCTATTTTAATAAAATTGATATTTTCTTTAAAAATATAATCAGTAATTGAATGATTAGTATCTTTTAAAAATAATCGTAATTTTTTTAAATCTTGATCATTAATGATTGGATTGATTCGAATAATGGGAATCTTAATTTTGGGTGATATTGGTACCGTAGAAATTAAACAGTCAAAATTAGTTAAATCATAATTATCAAGTTCACTAGCAGCAATAGAGTTTTCTATGGTTAAGGAATCGCGGTAGTTTTTTAAGAGCGTAAAGCTTAACAGTTCACTAGTTGCAATACTATAATCATTTACTAAAAGAATTCTTTTTTTGGAAATATTACGTTTTCTTCGTTCAATGGCATATTGAAAATGAATAGCAATATAACCAATTTCATCTTCATAATTAATAAATTTTGTATTATTTGATAATGTTTTCCATGCTTCTAGACTCATCATATATCCATACAAGTAATTTTGTTTAATATCATCTATTAATGGATTTCTAAGAAAAGTATTGAATTTTATTCGATTTTTAGTTGAATTTATATGCATACCAATAGCTTTTCTTAAATACATATCATTGGTAAAATCAATTTTAAAGACTGAATTGATTTGTTGTAACATGTTTAAGACGATTGAATCAATTTCTGGTTTTAATTGATCATTGATACAGTTTTCAATTGCACTGGTAGAATTACTTTTTTTACCAAGAATATGAATTGTTAAATAGGCTTTTTCCATATCATTAAAACTAATACCAAAATATTTGTCGATTAAAGAAGCAATATCTTTAGCAACTAGTAATTCGTATTCATTTTCAATTTGTTTGCGTTTATTTTCACTAAAATTGATCAAATATCCAGCTTTGATTCGTTCTATTTGAACTTGAATGTGAACAACAAAATCATTAAAAACTCTTTTTGGCATAGTAATACCGTCATTAAAAATTACTTGATTTAGTTCATTAATAAAATCATTGTGATTAGCAATTTTTGGAATTGTGATTTCTAAATTATGATAGACATATTCGGCCATGCATTGACGATAACAAAATTCATCACCAGTTATTTTGATGCCTTTTTTTGCTTTTTGAATAAGCTTTAAGTTATAGCGTTCTAAAATTTCACGAATGATTTTTAAACTGCGACTTATTGATGTTCGATCAATATATAATAATTCTGATAAATCATCAATTTTAATAAATTCTTGTTTTTTTAGCATTAAGCCTAATATATAATAGGCTCTTTCTAATGGAGTGGTTGGAATATAATCAAATTTTTCTTTATGTAATTGTTTTTGAAATTTATTTAATTGTTCATGATCTATAATTACAAGCTGGTATCCTTTACCAGGAAGTGATTCGATTTTCGCAAAAGATGCAATAAGATAATTAATGGTTTTTATTTCGTTTCGAATTGTTTTAGAACCAATATTTAAAAGTGATGATAACTTTTTACTTGTAAGAAAATCATTTGCATCATAAAAATACATGAAAATTTGTTGTTGTCTTTTAGTTAATGAGGTCATATTCCCTCACCTCCATTTATATTATAATTTGAACTAAAAAATATGTCTAAAGATAAGCAAAATAAATCAGTTTTATAAACTGATTTATGGAATCCGGGTACCAGCAGTAGTAGCAAAGTCCTGGTAAACAGGTTTAGATGAATCAATACCATTTATTTCTGGTAAATAAGTACAAATTACTTGAAATATAACAAGAATATTTAGCCAAGAATCAGTAAGGGGATAATCATTTATGCTAATAACGTTGCCATCATCTTGTTTTTTAGTTGATAAAACTAAATAGTTTTTGGTCTTAGATTTTGCAAAAGTAATTAAGTTATCCATTAGCTTATTACCAGTTGCCGGTGTATTAATTAAGATTAGATAAGAATCGTTGATAATAGTTCGATGAGGACCATGCATGAATTCTTCTAATTCAAAGTTCATAACGGGTATTTGCATAGTTTCTAAAATTTTTAAAGTACCCTCACGACTTGTCGGATAATTAATCCCAAAGCCAGTAATACTCATTGCCTGGGCTTTTGACCATGACTGGTTATGATAACACCACTTTTTAGCTTCTTGAATATTAACTGGTAAATCACTAATACTTTGTTTATACTCATTAATAAAATCATGATTATTTAGTTTTAATAATTTCATTAAAACTAATTGCAATACTAATACTGTTGCACTAAATCCTTTTGTTTTAGGACCGACAGATTCTTTGCCACAAAGAATATTGATATGAAAGTCAGCCTTTTTAGCAATAGGACTTTGATTGTCGCTGGTTAAAGCGAGGGTGGGGATTTGTTTTGCTTTGGCTAAAGTGATACATTCAAGTGTTCCGATGCTTTTACCGGTTTGTGATAAGGCAATTAATAAATTATTTTCGTTTTGATTAGATAGGTTAAAATAATATCTAAAATGAAATGGTGTTTCTACCAGTATTTGTTTAGTTGTTTTCTTTTCTAAAATAGTTTTAGCTAATAATGCTGCATTGTATGAAGAACCAGAAGCGGTAATAATTATTTTATTTACATTGACGAAGGACTCAGGAAGAAAAGAAGTGGTCTTTTCTTCTTGAGTTAAAATATTTGTTAAGACATCTACTTGTTCATCAATGTAATCCCACATTTTATTGTTCATTTTTAAAGAATTGTGGTAAATATTGTTTATGTGCTTCTAGCATTTCTTCTAATAATGGTTTGGCAATATCGTAATCTCTTACTAATGGATGGGCAACTAAAGCTTGCAAGGCAATATCACGATTACCGGTAATAGCAGCTTCTACTGCTAAAGATTCGTATGTTTTAACAGCACTGATTAACCCAACAACAGCTTTAGGATAATGAGCGATTGTTAGTGGTTGCATCCCGTTTTTACTTACATAGCAGGCAGTTTCGATTACGGCATCATCACTTAAAAAACGAACGGTTCCATTATTGGCAACATTGATTACCATCCATTTTCCAGTATCGTTATAAATGGCATCCATTACTCCGATGGCAACTTTGGAATATCCGCCACCACCGCGTTTAGCTAATGTTTTAGGTTTTTGGTAATTTGATTCATCGGCGTATTCTCTAAATATTTGTTTTTCTAATTCTAAGATTGCTTCACCTCTAGTTTTATCTTGTTCTTTTAATTGCTGGACCCTTTCTTTAGTATGGAAATAATATTGGGTATATTGACTAGGAATTAAATGTAACGTTTCCATCCAGTCTTGATTTACGGTCGTACATTTTTTAATTATCTTACTAAATTCTTGATTGGTTATTGGACGACCATCAATGGTCATATTATAGGTAAAATTCATGTGATTTAATCCTAAATAATCGTAATATATTTTTTCTTCTGGAACATTTAATGCTTCAGCAGCCCACCAGCGTGGTCGCATCCCGCCAGCACATAATCCAGCGATTTTGACATTACATACTTTGCTTAATGCTTCGGTAACTAATCCAGTTGGATTTGAGTAATTGATAATCCAGGCATCGGGACAATATTTTTCTACATCTTTAGCGATTTCGATCATTACTGGTATAACTCGAAAACCGTTAAACATCCCACCGGCACCAGTAGTTTCTTGTCCGATAAGACCGTATTTTAAAGGGATTTTTTCATCCAAGATTCTTGCTTTATTACCACCAACTCTAATTTGAGTTGAAACAAAATCAGCACCAGTAAAGGCTTCTTTTCGAGAAGTTGTTGACCAGACATTGACATCATAATTTAAATGTTGGATATATCTTTTAACAAATTCTTCCATGATTTTTAAACGTTGTTCATTGATATCTAATAAAACAATTTCTTTTACCGGTAAAGTCTTACGATGAGCTGATAATCCTTCAATCAGTTCAGGTGTATAAGAGCTTCCAGCTCCAACTATAGCTATTTTTAACTTCTTATTCATTTTAATTCATACCTCACCTTAATTTTTATTTTCATTTCCTGACAATCTTTGTTTTTCCATCGCTTTGAAGAATGGATAGTAGATACATCCGGCAATAATTAAAGACACTACACCCCAAATTACAGCTGGAATATTACCACCAGTAACTAAATAGTGTGAAAATAATGGTGGTGTTGTCCATGGGATATTAGCAACAGGTCTACCAATTATGTTAAAGAGCATTAGTAAATATGTACCTGCTGATAAAGTTAATGTTGATAATGTATAAGGAATAATCATATATGGATTCATGACAAGAGGTACACCAAAAACTACTGGCTCGTTAATTTCAAAAATACTGGCTGGTAAACATAATTTTCCTAAAGTGCTAAATCCTTTTTCTTTAGAACGGATCATCATTAAAACAAGCGGTAAAGTAGCTCCGCCACCACCTAAAAATACAAACATCGTAAAACCACTGGCAGTTATATAAGGCGGTGTTGTACCAGAGGCATAAGCTGCAGCATTAGCACCAAACATAGTTAAGAAAAATGGATCAGCAATAGCTAAAACAGCACCACCATGGATTCCAATGCTCCATAACATTGAACGAATGAACATAAATACTAAAAATCCAGGTAAAGTATTTAAAGCAAAGACAAATGGTGAAAAACAATCCATTAAAATTTCATTAATATTTAAGCCTAAAATAATTCTAATGATCCAGACTAGCGTAAGGATAACTAGAGCAGGAATTAAAGACATAAATGATTTGGATACTAATGGTGGAACAGTATCTGGAAAATGAATAACTAAATCTTTTTTAGTGAAAAAGTGCATAATTGTTCCAGTAAGTAAAGCAACAATAATTGCAGTAAACAATCCTGTAGTTCCAAATACTGATGTATCAATTGCATATTCTTCGTTTAAAGTAATTAGTAAAAAGGCAGCAACTGATACGATTGCGGTAATTAAAGGATCAATTTTAACATCTTTATAATCATTAGCGAAATAATATGCCACACTAGCAGCACCGACTAAACCGACGATGCCAATAGTAACACTATTAACGGTAGTGATCATTGAAGCATAAGGCTCAAAAAATGATTGAATAAAACTGATAGGAATATTAGGGATCAACAAAAAGATACTCCCAATGATCGTTAGTGGTACAGTTACCATCATTCCATTTTTTACAGCATTTAAATGATGCTGATTAGCTAATTTGTTTAATGGCGGAGCCATTTTGTTTTCTACAAAAGTAAGTAAACTATTCATAATAAATTTCCTTTCTATATTATTTTAAGAGCTCTTATCTTTACATATTCATTTTATAATGATTATTTTTCTTTTTGAATGGTCTAAATGACCATTGCCTTAGTGGAAAAAAATGCACTATGGATAATTTATAAATTATTTTTTATATAAAATAGTTGATTTAAATAGATATTTTATCTAATTTATTTATTATAAATTTATTATTTATTTATTATTTTGTTGAAAAATGCGATAATTTATCCTATAATTCGGCTATAGTCTATTTTTATAGGCTGGTGATATTATTTTTAATGAAGTAATCATTGACTAGGGCATGTTACGGATTTAAGATGGCAATAATTTTTTGGTGCGCTTATTTTTAATAAGTGTACTGGGATTTTATTGCCTTTTTTTGTTTTTAGAAGGGAGAGGGGTCATTATTAAAGTATTATTTTTTTATTTAGGCAGGTGGTTCAATGTATAGAAATGGAATTAAAAGAATATTAGATTTTATTCTTTATTTATGTGGATTAATTGTTTTAAGTCCAGTATTTTTAATTCTATGTATCTGGATCAAACTGGACAGTAAAGGTCCAGTTTTGTTTAAACAGAAAAGAGTAGGAATCAATAAAACATATTTTAATATCTACAAGTTTAGAACAATGTATATTGATACACCTAAAGATATGCCAACTCATATGTTAGCTGATCCTGATCAGTATATAACTAAAGCTGGCAAATTCCTAAGAAAGACATCATTAGATGAACTGCCACAGATATTAAATATTCTAAAAGGTGAGATGTCGATCATTGGACCAAGACCGGCTTTATGGAATCAGGATGACTTGATTGAAGAAAGAGATAAATATAGAGCCAATGATGTAAGACCGGGATTAACAGGCTGGGCCCAAATAAACGGAAGAGATGAACTGGAAATACCGGTAAAAGCAAGATTAGATGGAGAATACGTAAAACGTATCTCTTTTTTGTTTGACATCAAATGTTTCCTTGGAACGATTATGTCAGTATTAAAAAGTGATGGAGTAGTCGAAGGAGGAACGGGAGAAATGCATAAAAAGGATGGTGAAGTATCATGAAAAGAGTACTGATAACTGGAGCCAACAGTTATATTGGAACATCATTTGAAAAGTATATCAAAGAACACCATCCAGATGACTATCAGATAGATACATTAGATATGCTTGATCCTAAGTGGAAGGAACATGATTTTTCCAATTACGATACAGTTTTTCATGTAGCCGGGATAGCTCATGCAGATGTAGGACATGTAAGCGAGGAAACAAAGAAACTGTATTATCAGGTCAACTGTAATCTTGCCTATGAAACAGCATTAAAAGCTAAAGAATCAAAGGTAAAACAGTTTATCTATATGTCATCGATCATTGTTTATGGAGAAAGTGCACCATACGGAAAGAAGAAAGTAATTACCAGAGATACAAAACCGAATCCGATTAATTTTTATGGTGACAGCAAACTTCAGGCAGAGATAAAACTGAAACCTTTAAATGATGAAAATTTCAAAATATGCATTCTAAGACCGCCAATGATATATGGACCGGGGAGCAAAGGTAATTATCAGATGCTTTCAAAACTGGCAAAGAGATTACCTATATTTCCAAATATAGACAATGAAAGAAGTATGCTTTATGTCGGAAATCTATGCAGCTTTGTCAAGGAATGCATAGATAACAATTATGAGGGAGTATATTTTCCCCAGAATGAAGAATACATATCAACATCAAAACTGGTAAAAGAGATAGCAAAAGCAAACGGCAAGAATATCCATTTAACAAAGATATTAAATCCGTTTGTTTTTATATTATCAAAGATACCGGGCAAGATAGGCGGGATGTGCAACAAGGCATTTGGAAGTATCAGTTATGAAAGAAGCAATACTGTTTTTCAGTATGGAGTCTTAAAATCAATTGAACTGACGGAGAAAAGCTTATGAAGATACTGATAGTAACACAGTATTTTTATCCCGAAAATTTCAGGATAAATGATCTGGCAATTGAACTTAAAAAAAGAGGACATGAAATTACAGTTTTGACCGGATTGCCTAACTATCCTAAAGGTGAATATTTTGAAGGATATTCTGATAAAAAAAACTGTGATGAAATATGGAATGATATACCGATTTACCGCTGTAAGCTCAGGCAAAGGAAAAGTGGTTCAGTAAATCTAATTAGGAATTATATCAGTTTTGTAGTTGAAGCAAATAAGAAACTTAAAACACTTAATCATTTGGAATTTAATCTAATTTATGTTTTTGAAGTTTCACCTATTACTGTTGCTTTACCAGCGATAAAATTAAAAAAAAGAAAAAAGATACCCATTATTATCAATATTCAGGATTTATGGCCTGAAAATATTATTGCTGTAACAGGTGTATCTAATCCTTTAATTATTGGAATGGTGAATAAAATAGTGAACTATATTTATAAATACTGCGATCTTGTTTTAACTGCCAGCCCCAGCTTTGTCGATAAAATAAAAGAACGTGTTAAAGACAAAGAAAAAGTAAAATACTGGCCACAGTATTCAACAGTAGAGAAAACTGATGAGGAAGTTTCATTATATGATAAGGATTGTTTTAATATTGTATTTACCGGAAATATCGGCGAAGCTCAGGGGATTGACTTGGCAATTGAAGCAGCAAATATTTTAAGAAATGAAAAAATCTGCTGGCATTTTGTCGGTGATGGTCGAAGTAAATATAAGTTGGTGGAGATGGTTAAAAAATACGAGATTGAAGACAAAGTAATATTTTATGGATTTCATCCAGAAAATGAAATTCCCAAATATTTAAAAGATGCTGATGCTGCATTATTGATTCTTAAACCTGATCCTGTTTTTGAAATGACAATACCTGCAAAACTGCAAACATATTTAGCCTGTGGTGTCCCAATTCTCGGGTGTGTCAGCGGTGAAGGTAAAAGGATTATTGAAGAATCAAAAGCAGGAATAGTAAGTGATGAGATAAGTGCTGATGGACTTGTTAAAGTTAGTTTGGAATTTTTGAAACTTGATGTATGTAAATTAGATAATTATAAAAAAATGGCATTTGATTATGGGAATAAGTATTTTAATAAATCTTTTTTAATAAATAACTTAGAAAGGGATATGGAGGAATTAGTGTGACTAAATTCAAAGATAAAACATTGCTAATTACTGGAGGAACTGGTTCTTTTGGTAATGCAGTATTAAATAGGTTTCTAGAAACTGATATCAAAGAAATCAGAGTGTTTTCCAGAGATGAATTAAAACAGGATAATATGCGTCATGAATATCAGGCTAAATATCCTGATGTTTTTTATAAGCTTAAATTTTACATTGGAGATGTCCGTGATATAAACAGTATTAAAAATGCCATGCATGGGGTTGATTATGTTTATCATGCAGCGGCTTTAAAACAGGTACCTTCATGTGAATTCTTTCCAATTGAAGCTGTTAAAACAAATGTTTTGGGTACTGAAAATGT
>NZ_JAGHEW010000103.1 GCF_017889095.1 Thomasclavelia sp.
AGCTCTTCTTACTTGTAAATAATTTTATTATTTTAGAATAAGTAGATAATATAAAATAATTAAATATTATTGATACTAATAGTTAAAACAAAAATATGTGATAATCGTCTTTTAATAGGAAATGAAAGAAGACATGAAGAAGCTATTAGGTATGCTGATGCAGGTGTGATTACTTCTGCTGATGGTAATAAAGTTGCTTATATTTCTTTGGATGAAACTATCAAAGAACAAGAAGCGGCTGGTCTTACTTGTAGATAATGAAAGAGGTCGAAATTGACCTCTTTTTTGTTTTCCAAATTATTTTAGTATAGTATAATTGTAATAAAATTAGCTTAAACTAGAAATAAGGAGGGAAAATGTGAAAATAACATTGAGTAGGCATTTATCAATATTATATTATTTTATTGTGATTGCACCAAAAGCAACCTCAAAACAATTAGCACAGTTTACTTCCACAAGTGTACGAAGTATTAAATCAGATATTGCAATTATTAATGAATTGTTATCGGAAGATGGTGTATGTTTTATTGTGGCCAATCAGGCTAAAGGATATGAATTTAAGATATTAGATAAAGAAAAATATATTGATTTTTCATCTAAAGTAAGAAGTGAATATAGTTTTTTTAAAAATACAAATGTCGAAAAAATGAAACGCCGTTTATATATCACTCAAAGAATCTTATCTAGCAAGCATGTTTTAGTTGATGATTTAGCGGATGAATTATACTTAACAAGATTTGCAATTAAGGATGATTTAGTATGGGTAACTAATTTTTTTAAGACTTATGATCTAAATTTATTTTCAAAAGCTAATAAAGGTTTGAGTTATCAAGGTGATGAGTATGATATTCGCTTTATTATGATTGAAACATTTTGCAGTCAATATCATGATTTACCAGATATATATTCAATTGTAGCTTTTGATACAATGTTTTATCAAGATTTTAATTATTATCAAGATATTCGCCATCAGTTTTTAAAAATAATTAGGGATAGTGCCTATATAGCTAAAGATATCAATACTAAAAAATTGGCAACATATATTGTTTTAACTAAAAATCGGATAAAACAAGGTTATACTATTATTTTTGATGAACAATTAAAAAATCTAATGCGTGGTCAATATGAATATCAAATTGCAAAGAAAGTTTTTGAAATTAAGGGATTATACGATGATCTTGAAATTGGTGAAGATGAATTGTGTGCTTTTACTAAGGCCTTAGTAGTATATCGAGATGTTGATTTAATGGTTACGGAAGATATGGCAACTGTAAATTTTGAATATGTTAGTGAAGCAAGAAAAATTTATAATCAAATATTTACAGATGATCTAGATGGTATAGGCAATTCTTTATATCGAAAAGAGCTGTTTTTACGTTATCAAAGTGATTTTGTTTCTTCAATTTATGAAATTTATATGTTGAATGAGTTTGATTCTAACTATAAATATCGCTTATCAACTTATTATGAAATTGCAGATTATGAGTTTTCACCATTAGCAATTGAAATGACTAGAGAGGTTTTGCTTAAAATTGGAGAAATATTAAAAACTCATTTCAATGATGTAACTGCTAATCGATTTATATTATTGTTTGAATTGATTTTAAAGAAAGTAAATTATAAATATCATAAAAAAAGAATTGCGATTTTATCATTAGGTGGTCGTGTGATTACACGCAATTATCGAGAAATGATCTTAGAAAAATTTGATCGTTATGTTGAATATATGGATGTGTTTAATCAATACGAAATGCGTAAAATAAATTTTAGTGATTATGATATTGGTTTGGGAGATTCGGATTCAATCTTCAATTATTATCCAATCGATATTTTAAATTGTAATTTATTAAAAATTGACGATTCAACGATTAATTTGTTTGAAAAAGTATTTAGCTCTGGTTATGATCGCAGCCAAGTTGAAAAACTAATTAAAATTACTAATATTGATGATAATTTTGAATGTAATAGTTATTTACAATTGTTTAAACTAATAAGCTATAAGTTTTCAAATGAACCTATACGGTTAGAGAAGATTTTGCTTGATAGTGAAAAGGTATACAGTTATTTAAACATACAAAGCAGTACCGCATTAATAATGTGTGATTATCGAGTTACCAAAAAAGAGTTTGTTGAAATATATAGTTCTAATAATAAAATGTATTGGGATAAGGAAAAAAGTGTAAAATATATTATTGTTTTATCAATAAACAATAACACCAATATAACTGATTTAAAGGTAATTAATAAAATTATGCAGGTTCTATTTCATCGGCCAGAAAAGTTAGAAAGTCTAATGGAAAATATTGAAACAACATATAATGATATTTTCAATAAAATAATTAAAGATAGTTTTATTCGTAGATAACATCTGTTTTTACAGATGTTTTTTTGCACTTAGAAAAGTGCAAATTAGATTTTTTTATGAAAACTAGTGCAAATAAATACGTTTTCATTAATAGCTTTAAAAACTAAGATATAAGTATAAAAGGAAGGGGCGATAGGATGTTGAAGTTATTTATTTCATCACATGGACATTTTGCAAGCGGAATGAAAAGTTCGTTAAATATTTTAATTGGCAACAGTGATAAAATTACAATTTTTGATGCGTATGTAGATGAAACATCAGTTAAAGAAGCATTGGATAATTTCTATACAACGGTATCAAAGGACGATCAAGTTATCTTGCTATCAGATTTATATGGTGGTAGTGTCAATGCAACAATGTGTCTTTATTTAGAAAAGCCAAATACGATGCTGGTAACGGGAATTAATCTAGCGTTAGTTTTAGAATTGGTATTAAAAGAAAAAATTAGTCGGGAGGAATTAGAAGAAATTGTTGAGAATAGTCGAACATTATTAACAATAGTAGATTTAAAGCCAATAGAAGAAAATGATTTTTTTGAAGATTGAAAGGATGATAAAAGTGATTAAATTAATAAGATTAGATGAACGATTGATACATGGTCAAGTGGCGATCAAATGGTCAAGACATACTGGAGTTGATCGGATTGTTGTCATTAATAATCAGGCTGCAAGTAATTTGTTGATTCAAAAATCATTGATGATGGCAGCACCATCAACAGTTAAAGTAGCTATTAAAGATGTAAAAGCAGGGATTAAATTGTTACAAGATCCTCGTTTGGAACGATTGAAAGTATTGGTCATTGTAAGTGAAATAAAAGACTTATTAGTAGTTTTAAAAAATGTGGATGGAATTCCATTAATAAATATTGGAAATTATGGACGGCTTGCTACCAAAAAAAGTAATCAAAAAAGAACAGCTTATCGACCAAATTTATATGCTTATGATGAAGAATTAGAGTTATTAAAGGAAGTTGCATCATTAGGGATTGAAACAGTCTATCAAACAATTCCTGATGATAATCCAGAAAAATTATTAGATATTATTAGTTAAAGGAGAAAGAAATATGGCAGAGAGCGCATTAATAATTACATTGGTATATTGGATATTTTATGTATTAGATCCATATTTATTATCTTGGCAATGTCTAAATCGACCAATTGTTGTTGCCCCGATTACAGGATTGATATTAGGTGATTTTCAAACGGGAATTATTATGGGAGCATCTTTAGAATCTATTTTTATGGGAATTTCTGCAATTGGTGGCAGTGTTCCAGCTGATTGTTTATCAGCAAGCATTATTGCAGTTGCTTCAACAGTATTAACTGGTTCTGATGTTGAAGTAGGGCTGGCATTAGCTTTGCCGATTGGAACTGTTATTGCTCAATTTCAAGCAATGTTTACGCCTTTATGGGCATCATTATCACCGTATTGGGAAAAATTGGCTGGTCAAGGAGATACAAGAAAGTTTACAATTCAAAACTTGTTATTTTCTGTGTTTATCATGCCGCTACCAGTTGTAATTGTAATGTTTTTAGCAATGGCTTATGGAGTGAATGGATTAAATGATGCTCTAGCGGTGATGCCTGCTTGGGTAATGACCGGATTACAGGCAGCTTCAAGTATGATGGTAGCTGTTGGTTTTGCAATCCTTGCTACAATGATTTATTCTAAAGAAATTATTATTTATTTCTTTGTTGGATATGTAATGGCATCTTCTTATTTAGAGTTATCATCATTGCCGATTGCAATAATTGGTTTAGCGATAGCAATTGCCTTATTCTTTAATGAAAAAAGAATTATTGATTTGAAAAATGAATTATTAAATACATCAATTACTGCAACAAATGATGAGGAGGATTTCTTTGTATGAAAATGCTAGGTAATAATAAATTAACAGCTCAAGAAAAGAAAACATTGAGAAAAATGTTTTTACGATCACATTTGGTGTTTTTATCTTTTAATATGGCTAAAATGGAGGCTAATGGTTTTAGTGCCACAATGGCACCAGCACTAGATGAAATTTATGGAGATGATTTAGAGGCTAAAAAAGAAGCTGCTTTGCGTCATCAAAACTTTTTTAATACTCATGCTGTAGCATTTAATTTTATTGCCGGTTTGTGTTATGCTATGGAAAAAGAACATCATGAAAATAATACTGTAGATGGTTTAACAATCGATAGTATCAAAGCAGCATTAATGGGACCAACGGCAGGAATGTTTGATTCTTTGTTTTTTAACTGTCTTCGAGTTATTGCAGCTGGGGTCGCAATTTGTTTATGTGCCCAAGGAAATTTTTTAGGAACAATTATTTTTATTCTAGGCTACGGTATTAGTCAATCAATCTTAAAATATATTTTGTTATATTTAGGATATACTTTAGGAACATCATTTATTGATAAGGTTTTTAATTCTGGATTAATGCAGGCATTGACAAAAGCTGCATCAGTTTTAGGATTGATGATGGTTGGATGTATGGTGGCAACGACCGTAAATGTTCCCCTCGCATTATCGTTTGAGATGGAAGGTGCCTCAGTTGTTTTATTAGATATAATTAATTCTATTTTTCCAGGTTTACTTGGTGTGTTATTATTGTTTATTTTGATTAAGTTGATTAAAAAAGGAATTCGCCCGACTCAATTAATTATTGGAATTTTAATTGTTTCTTTATTGGGAGCATTTGTGGGTGTGTTTTAGTTAGGAGGATCATGATGATTATAAAGTCTAAGCGAATAATAACAGAAGAAGGAATTATTGATGGATATATTATTATTGAAAATAAAGTAATTAAAGAGATTGCATTATCTGATCGCAATTTACAAGCGGATTTGGACGTTGGTAATATGCGTATTATCCCTGGAATTGTAGATTGCCATAATCATGGGACTCAAGGATATAGCTTAATGGATGAAATTGATGAAGCTGGAATTAGGGGATATTTAAAAGGGCTTGCCAGTCAAGGAGTAACAGCAGTATTTCCAACTTGTTCAGTTAATTTAATAAAAAAAATTGCAGAATTTTCTAATCAAGATGTAGATGGCGCTAAAATCGTAGGAATACATAGTGAAGGGCCATGGTTAAATCGAGTTGGTGAAAAAGGAGTAAAAACGACTTTAGAAAAAGTAAGCATTGAAACAGCACAAAAAATGATCGTAGATGGAAAAGGCAAATTGCGATTAGTTGCTTTGGCACCCGAGATACCAGGAATTGAGCCAATAATGAAATTATTTGTGGATAATGGAATTAAAGTAGCGATAGCACATAGTGATATGAATTATAAACAAAGTATTGCTGCTATTAATGCTGGAGCTAGTGTTGCGACTCATTTGGGAAATGTAATGACCGGATTACATCATCGTGATGTTGGTGTTTTTGGAGCTTGTTTATTAAATGAGAAAGTAGATTGCGAATTAATATGTGATGGCTTACATATTTGTTTAGAAATGCTAACAATAATTTTAAAAGTAAAAGCTCATCATCAAATTATGATGATTTCAGATTGTACAGCAATGGCAGGCGCTCCAGTAGGTAGATATAAGACGTTTATTGAAGGTGTTAATTATATTAACGTTGATAAACAGGGATTTGTGCTAAGTGATACTGGTAGATTGTGTGGCAGTAGTAAGGGAATTATTTATGGTATTAAAAATTTAGTTGAACAATTGCATTTACCAATTGAAGAGGTTGTTAAAATGAGTTCATTAAATGCTTGTAATATTTATGGGATAAAAAATAAAGGTTCATTAAAAGCTGGTAATGATGCTGATTTGGTAATTATTGATGATAACTATGATGTATTAAAGACTTTTAGTGAAGGTAAACTGGTTTATGATGTTAATGTTGATCAAAATGTGTTTAATCCAGAGTTTTTAAAAGAAAATTTAATCGAATAGAAAAAGAAAGGCAGGGGAAGCCTTTCTTTTGTCTTGTTGGAAACCAACATATTTAGGAATATAACTAACTAGATAACTTACATCTATTTTTGGGGAGGAAAATAGCGGGGAAGGTAAGTTATCTAGTGATATTATGGATAAAGAAAAATATTTTATACATTTATATTTATTTTTTTTTAATTTATTGATAAGATAACCGATGAGGTGGCGAAATGTTTAAAATTGGAAATGTAGAAATCGAAACACCAGTAGTAATGGCACCGATGGCTGGCATTACAAATATGGCTTTTCGTAAGATTATCAAAGAATTTGGTGCAGGATTAGTTTATTCTGAAATGGTTAGTGATAAAGCGCTGTGCTATGGAAATGAAAAAACAATTGAAATGTTACAGATTGATGAAGGTGAACATCCTGTAAGTATTCAGTTATTTGGTGGTGAAGTGGCAACAATGGTTAAAGCAGCCAAGTTCATTGATCAAAATTCTAATTGTGATATTATTGATATTAATATGGGATGTCCAGTAAATAAGGTTTTAAAAGCTGATGCTGGAAGTAAATTATTATTATATCCTGAGCGTATATATGAAATTGTAAAGGGAATCGTTGATAATGTGTCTAAACCAGTAACTGTAAAAATTCGTAGTGGTTTTGATCAGCAGCATATTAATGCAGTTGAAGTGGCTAAATTGATTGAGCAGGCTGGAGCTAGTGCAATAGCGATTCATGGGCGAACCCGCTCTCAAATGTATGAAGGAAAAGCTGATTGGCAAATTATTAAACAGGTTAAAGAAGCTGTTTCTATTCCGGTGATTGGAAATGGTGATATTAAAAGTGTTGAAGATGCAAAAAATATGTTTGCATTGACAAATGTTGATGCTATTATGGTAGGGCGAGCAGCTTTAGGAAATCCCTGGTTAATTAAACAAATTGTTGAATCATTAAAGACCGGAACAGTTTTACCTGAGCCAACATATCAAGAAAAGATTGAACAATGTTTAAACCATGCTAAAAGATTAATGAAAATTGAGCCAGAAAAAATTGCTATGTTCCAGATGCGTGGACATGCACCGTGGTATATTAAAGGTCTTAAAGGTTCGGCTAAAGTAAAAAATGAATTATCTAAAATTAATACGATGAGCGAATTAGAGCAGATTTTAACTGAATATCAAAGTTATTTGGATGCTTGTAAATAATTAATATTCAAGGGAGGTTTACAGATGATTATAAGTGGTAAAGAGATTGCTGCTAAAATAAAAGATGAGTTAAAAAAAGAAGTTATTAGGATTAAAGAAACATATCCTAGAGTACCTAAATTGGCGGTTGTTTTAGTTGGTGATGATCAGGCAAGTCAAATTTATGTTCGCAATAAGGATAAAGCGTGTAATTATATTGGGATAGATTCATTAGTTTGTAGATATGATGCTTCACTAAGTGAAACTGATTTACTTAATGAAATAGAAAACTTAAATCAAGATGATAGTGTTGACGGTATCTTGGTTCAGTTGCCATTACCTAAACATATTAATGAAAATAAAGTCTTACAAGCAATTGATCCAAGTAAAGATGTTGATGGTTTCCATCCTGAAAATGTAGCTAAATTATTTTTTGGTAAACATAGTTTATTACCATGTACACCAAAAGGGATGCTAGTGTTATTAAAAGAAATTGGTTATGATTTGACTGGTAAAGAAGTAGTTGTAGTAGGGCGCAGTAATATTGTTGGAAAGCCAGTTAGTTTACTTTGCTTGCATGAAAATGCGACAGTAACGATCGCTCATAGCAAAACTAAAGATTTAAAGAAAGTGTGTAAACGAGCTGATGTTTTAATTGCTGCAATTGGTAAGCCTAATTTCTTTAATCATGAATATATTAAAGAAGGGGCAGTTGTTTTGGATGTTGGAATTAATCGTAACGAAAACAATAAGTTGTGTGGTGATGTGGATTTTGATGATGTCAAAGATCTAGTTTATGCAATTACTCCAGTACCAGGTGGGGTTGGACCAATGACAATTACGATGTTGATGCAAAATACAATTGAGGCTTTTTATTTAAGGAATGGTGATAATAATGGAATATAAGTTGAATGATATTGTCGAAATGAAAAAACAGCATCCATGTAAAAAATCGATGCAATGGCAAATAATTCGAATGGGCGCTGATATTAAAATTAAATGCTTAGGATGTGGTGCGGTAGTAATGTTATCACGTCGCGAATTTGAAAAGAAATTAAAGAAAGTTATTGAAAAGTAAGATGGATGAAGATATCTTAGATGATGATTTAGATAACATTATTGATATATATTGGCACGTAAGTGCCAATTTGTTTATATTTAGTTAATATTAAAAGAGTAGCCTAGTTTGTGTTAAAGTTTGGTATTCGATAAAAATGCTTTATTTTTTTATTAAAGTTATGTTAGAATGTTTTGAAATTAAAAAGGACTGATGATAATGACACAAAAATTGCTAGAATTACTTACTTTAAATGAGGTATTAGGAGCAATAATGATTTTTATTGCAGTATTGATTGTGGCATCAATAAGATGGGGAAATCAAACCTTCTCAGTAAAAACGTTAAATCAAATGATCTTTCATTCTAAAGTACCGATGGATGGGACCGATGATGGTATTTATGCTGACTGGTTTATTCATACAGTACCACAAAGTTTTATTATTACGGTAATTGCTCTTGTGATAGCTTTTGTATTGCCGTTTAATAAATTACATGACTTTCTGTTGGGTAATTTAGATATATTAGGAATAATGGCGATTGTTATTAGTTTAATCGTTGCAATCAGCAATTATCAAATTATTGGTTATATTTTTGATATGATTAGAAAAAGTGATTTGTATGAAAAAGAATATGTTGATCCGCGAAGTGTAAAGATTACGTTTCCAAATCAAAAGCGGAATTTAATTCATATTTATTTAGAATCGGTCGAAAATTCTTATTTATCAAAAGATGCTGGTGGTGGGCAAAATAAGTCATATATGCCTGAACTAGAAAAATTGGCTAAAGAGAATATTAATTTTTCTCATCAAGAAAAAATTGGCGGCAGTTATACATTAGAAGGAACCCAATGGACGATAGCTTCAATTGTAAGTCAGGAAGCGGGGATTCCATTGTTGTTACCAATTACAGCAAAATCGTATGATAAAGATTCATGCTTTTTTCCAGGAATTTATACAATTGGTGAAATATTAGAGAAAAATGGCTATGTAAATGAAGTGATGATGGGGTCTGATAGTAATTTTGCTTGTACTTCTAATTTTTATAAACAGCATGGTAATTATATTGTTTCTGATTACAATACAGCATTGGATATGCAAAGAATTCCTAAAGATTATTTCGTTTTTTGGGGTTATGAAGATGCAAAATTATTTAAATTTGCAAAAGAGGATATTACTAAGTTAGCCAATAGTGGTCAACCGTTTAATTTTGTTATGGAAACAATTGATACACATACACCTGATGGCTATGTCTGCTCTCATTGTCAAAATGAATATGATAATCAGTACGCAAATGTAATTGCCTGTCAGTCAAGACAAGTAAATGATTTTGTTGAATGGTGTAAAAAACAATCATGGTATCCAAATACAACGATCGTAATTACTGGTGATCATAATAGTATGTCTGAGAAGTTCTTTAAAAATTTAGATCATGATTATTTTCGTACCCCTTATAACTGTATTATTAATAGTCCACTTAGTAAAAAACACTATCAAAATAGAAAATTTTCGGTAATTGATCTTTATCCAACTATACTAGCTTCGTTAGGAGCTAAGATTGAAGGTGAACAATTAGGACTAGGAGTCAATTTATTTTCTGGTAAACAAACCTTGATTGAAAAATATGGGTTTAAAAAACTAAACCGAGAAGTGAAAAAAAGCTCTGATTATTATTCGTCTAATTTAGTTGGAGTAAGAAAAAAGGAATCTAAGAAAAAGGTTCATGTGACTCAAAAAGATAATTAATAGGTATATAAAAAACAAGGCTTAACTTAAAAGTCTTGTTTTTATAATAGTTTATTTTTATCTTGCTTTTTGTAAAGCTTTTTTCAATTGAAAATCATCAGTAAATCTGATTGAAGTTTCATAAGTTTTTTGACCATAAACAAAACGCAATTTAGTAGCTTTAGGATAAGTAACCCGTTTAATCTTACGATAATCAAGACTAACACGTCCAACCATCATTTGACGATGTCCCACCAAAATAACTTGTTGCATTTGAAAACTAAAAAAGATAGTGATGACAGTCAATAAATTTAATGGTGTATAAAGGTCGTCAATATTATTTAATAATGCCAAAATCATCAAAACTACACATATAATAAATATTACAAAATAGACGACAAGTACACCGATATAGTAATATTTACCAGTGGTACTTAAACAAAATTTTAATGTATGATCTTTTTTCTTAGCACGATATAAAGTAACTGCATATGAAATGTTAGTATAAACAAACCAAAGTAATGCCAAGAATACCAAAATTGGTAAAAGTGCCATAATTGTATCCATTAATTACACTCCTTCTTTCAATTAATAATATTATACTAAAAAAATGATGATAAGCCTATAAAAATTTCACATAAATCCTAAAAAATTAATAAAAAGATATAATTTTTCAATAATTTAAAGATAAAATAATAAAAAAATGACTAATTCTTGTTAAAATATTTAACCACTTTTATATACAATTTAAAATATTTGTATTATCATTTACTTATTAAATAATAAAGGAGTGGATATGAATGGAAAATATTGTTTCTAAGCTTGAATTAATAGTTGAAAATCAAGAAGTTGATCATAAGGGGAATTATCGTATCTCTGCGTTATTTTCAAAATTATCTGATCTAGCAACTCAAAATGCGATTGAAGTAGGAATTTGGAATCCTAAATTAGCTGGTAAATATGGTTTTGTCTTATCAAAAGAAACAATGATTTTAAAACGGCCCATAAAAGTTGATGAAAAAATAGTTTTTAATACCCGAGCTTCTAATCGCAAACGAGTTCAATTTGTCCGTAATTACTGGATTGATGATAATAATGGTGAAGAAATAGCCGCAATGTTTTCATTGTGGACTTTTATTGATTTAAAAAATAGAAAGATCATGAAACCGGAAAAAGCTGGCATAACAATGCCGGAAATAAAAAACTATTCATATTCAATTGACAGCTATCATGAGATAAAAAAAGATTTAGAGTTAGAATATGTTATGGAACGTAAAGTTTTATATAGTGATGTTGATGTTAATCAACATATGAATAATAGTCGTTATATTGAATGGGCCTTAGATGCTTTAGACTTTAAGATTTTTAATGATCACTATTTTAGTGAGATTAGTGTCTTTTTTAAACAGGAGATGCCACCAGAAACAGTAGCTAAAATATATTGTTATATTGATGATCAATATGTAAAAGTAGTCTTTAAATCATTAGATGATCAAATTGAATATTTTGAATTTGGTGGTTATTTGGAAAGTTTTTAATAACTATTAGGATGTAAAAATTTTCGTAATATGAAAATAGATTTTCATTATTTGAAAACATTTTTATTGATTATATGCTATTATAGTTGTGTCCCAAATATCTATAATAGTATTCGTTTTCCCGTATAGAATACAGATATTTAAAGTCCCTTGTCCCAAAGGGGCTTTTCCCTTTTGTTGAGAAAGTATCTATTTAATAATATTTAATAGTAAAACTTTTTAGACTTAATCAAGTCTTTTTTTATTGGTTTAAAATATTATATATAGTATGAGTATTATGTGATTTTAGTTGTTTAAAATCAAAATCAGCAATTCAATAAAACTCCCAATTTTACTTATTTTTTATTATTTTAAGTTGTGATTAATTTAATATCGATATATGTAAATATTTAATTGACGGATATTAATTATTGCGTTAAGATGATTTTAAGGAGTGACACATATGGGAGTAAAAAGAAATTTAAAAAGAATATTTTGGTCGACAAGAGGTAAAAGAATTGCAACTAGTGTTGTTTCAGGTATTGTAGCTTTATGTTTGATTGGAACATGTTTGTACATTTTTATAGGTGATCAGCCAGAATACAATGTAAATGATACAAAAGAAGAAAAAGAAGTTGTTAAAAAACATCAAGAAAGTGATTTGCAAGGTTTAATCAGTGGTA
>NZ_JAGHEW010000104.1 GCF_017889095.1 Thomasclavelia sp.
AGAGTAGAAAAATTCTACTCTCTAATTGCTTATTCAAATCTTTTTGCCACATCTTGAAGATATTCAATAATTGATAAATGTTGTGGACAAACTTGTTCACATTGACCACAAGCAATACAATCACTAGCTTTACCAAATGTTTTAGTAAGATTATTGTAATATTCCCCTTGTGGTGTCCAGCCTTTTTCTTCAACTTCTTGTAAATCTGCATTATATAAAGAAAAATACTTAGGAATAGCAATTTGCATTGGACAACCATCAACACAATAAGCACAAGCAGTACATGGAATTGCAATATTAGCATTGATTGCATTAACCGCTTTATCAATTAATTTATATTCTTCATCATTTAGCGGTTTAAAATCCATCATATAGCCAGTATTATCATCTAACTGTTCCATATTTGACATTCCACTTAAAACCATCATAACATTATCTAAGCTAGCTGCAAATCTAATTGCCCATGAAGGTATTGACATATCAGGATGATATTCTTTAAACATTGTTTCTACTGCTTCAGGAACTTTTGCTAATGTTCCACCTTTAACCGGTTCCATAACAATAACTGGTTTATTATGTTTAGTCGCCACTTCATAGCACTTACGTGACTGCACTCCTTGACTATCCCAATCAAGATAATTAATTTGTAACTGCACTAATTCAAATTCAGGATGTTCTGTTAAAACTTTATCTAATAATTCAGGTCCATCATGGAATGAAAAACCAATGTGTTTAACAAGACCCTGTTCCTTCTTTTCCATGATCCAGTTAAAACAATCTAATTTTTCATAAACTTCAATACTATGAGTATTAATATCATGTAATAAATAATAATCGAAATAACTTACACCCGTCTTTTTCAATTGTTCATTGAAAACTTTATCACGATCTTCTTTAGTTTTAATAAAATTTGAATGTAATTTAGTTGTTAAAGTGAAACTATCACGAGGATGGCGATCAACCAAAGCTTCTTTAGCAGCATTTTCGCTATTAAAACCACAATACATCCAAGCTGTATCAAAATATGTAAAACCTCTTTCTAAAAACGCATCTACCATTCTTTTAGTTTCTTCAATATCAATTTTACTTGCATCATCTGGATCTAATGATGGTAAACGCATTAATCCAAATCCCAATTTTTTAGCCATTATCTTTCATCTACCTTTCTAGATATTTCTATCTAAAATAATTTTAATCATAATCAAAGTTTTTGTCTAGGCAATATTTACAAAAAATAACAGCATTCACCTTTTAAAAGATATTCTTTTACAAGATAAAATTGTTTAATGACTTTAAAAAGGCTATAATATAATATAGTGAAAGGAGCTCAAAAATGAAACGATTTTCTAAAATTTTTTTAGCTTTACTGCTAACATTTTCTCTTAGTGCCTGTAATAAACAAAATAGTTCTGATCAAAAAGCGATGCAAGATGAATTTGATCAATTTATTGAACAAGAATTTATCGATACTTTAGAAAGCAGCTACATTTCTTTACATTCATTTATTGAAAAACCCGAAGATTTTAATATCGATATCAATAAAGTAGATATCGGTTTTGGTAGCGGTTATAGTGAAGCAGAATTACAAGAAGCCAAAGAAATAACTGAAAAAACAGCTAATCAATTTGATGAGTTTGATCGTGATTTATTAACCGCAAGCCAGCAGGAAACTTATGATATTTACCAGCAATCAATTGAAATCGCTCAAAAATTAAATGATGATAAATATCTATACCTAACTCCTGTTTTCCAAAGTGCTACTGGTGATCACTGTCAAATACCAACATTATTAACCGATTGGATCGTTAGAAACGAACAAGATGTTAAAGATTTAATTACGCTAATTAATGATACTGATCGTTATTTTCAAAGTCTACTTGATTACGTAAAAGTTCAGGCTAAAAAAGAAACATTATCAATCAATATCGATGAAGTAGTTACTTACTGCAATGGTATTGTCGAAAAAGGAAATGATAGTCCCATTCTATCATCAATGCTTAATAAAATAGATGCTTTAACGATTGACGACAGTTTAAAAACCGACTATAAACAACAGTTAACTAGTGCCTTTAACCAATCATTTATTCCGGCTTATCAAAATATCATTGATACTTTAAGTTCACTTGATCAAAGTAAAATTAATGATCAGGGACTAGCTAATTTAGAAAACGGAAAAGAATATTATCAATTACTATTGCAAAACATGACTGCATCAGATAAAACCGTGCCACAAATTCAAGAAGAAATCGAAACAGCCATGGAAGATACTTTACAACAAATGCAAACATTGATTATTTCTAATCCTAGTTTAATGTCCGTTTATCAAAATAATTTTCAAAATGTTAAAACAAATTATAATGACTACCAGCAAATCATTGATGATCTAGACAGTAAAATCAAAGACGATTTTCCAGATATTGGTACAATTGATTACCAGGTGGCGGCAATTGATCCATCACTTGCCAATGATAGTGTGGCTGCTTATTATAACTTACCAGCATTAGACAGTACGACACCAAATCAAATTCGCGTTAATTCTAATAATAACGAAATTGATTTAAGAGACGTTGATACTTACCAGACTATCGGTCATGAAGGCATGCCCGGACATATGTATCAGGTTAATTACAGTTATCAAAATCTTGATAATAATTATCGTAAAATTTTAGCTCAAAATTCTGCTTACCAAGAAGGCTGGGCGGTTTATGTTCAATACTATATAAATAAATATTTAAGTGATCAAATCAATAGTGATACTTTAGAATTAATGAAATACAATAATATTTGTTCTTATTATGCAATGATTTTATGTGATATCGGAATTCACTATGAAAACTGGGATCTTGATGATTTTGAAGAAAATTTAAATGATTTTGGCTTTGTCATCAACGATAAAGATGCTTTAAAATCACAATACAATCAGCTTAAAGATAATCCGGGTATTTTTATTCCTTATTATTATGGTTATTTACAATTTAGCAATCTAGAAACTAAGGCTAAAGAAGCCTTGAATAATAAATTCAATGATAAAGATTTCCATGAAGCGCTATTAAAAAGCGGTTCAGCATCTTTTGAAATTGTTGAAAGAAATGTTGATGAATATATTCAAAAAGAAAAATGATTCCCGCGGGAATCATTTTATTTTGAATAATGCAAATGGACCAGTTTCCACTGATTAGCTTCTTTAATTACTACTTGCGTTTCTAGCCCTTGAATACCATACTTTTCACCACTATCTCTTCTAATACATTCAGTGCAATATTTAAATACCACAATAGCCATTTGTTCATTAATAAAATTAACTTCAATATCTTGAGCAATTAAAGCAATTTCCTGATAAGCTTTTTGGATGGTGCCAATAATAAAATCCTGATAAATACTTTCCTTCCCTTTAAACTCATCAGTAATTGAAATCAAAATACATTCCTGTTCATTTGACCAAAGCTTATCAAATAGCTTACGATCTTGGCGATTAATCAATTCTTGATAGTCATGAACCAATTCTTTTACCCGTTCTATTTCACTCATTATTATTATCTCCTTAAACATTTTTGAATAAATTGATCATATATTTCAATTGTTTGATCTTTCCAAAAAGCTGCTCCACCATGATCGCTTTTACTAACTAAATACAACGTAGCATCCTTATTAGCTTTAATCAAAGCCTGATATAATTCAACACTTTCCTTACAAAAAACAGTTTTATCTTTTGTCCCATGTAATATTAGCATTGGCGGAAAATCTAAATCAACGTAAGTCTTAGCATTAGCCTCCCTAGCTTTTTCCATATTTTCACGAATATTATATCCCATTAACATTCCTTCAGGGCTATCAGGCAACTGATGATTTAAAGTTGATGGAAACCCATCACTCATCGTAACATCAACCGCTCCATATAAATCAATTATTCCTAAAACATGACAGTTTTGTTCATTAATCGGATCATCAAACAAAGCACTTTTAGCACTCATGCCAATCATTGCACTAGTATGTCCCCCTGATGAATCTCCCATAATAATTACTTTATCAGGATCAAGATGATAATCCTGGTGATGTTTTTTTAAATAACGAATAGCATTTTTACCATCAATAATTTGGGCTGGAAAATGGGCAATACCACTATGACGATATTCAACAATCGCACAAACATATCCTTTTCTAGCCAAAAGGCCTAAATTAACTACATTTTGATAAACATCCTGCTTTTTCCAGGCCGAACCTTGAATAAAAACCACAGCTGGAAAAATTTTATCAGGCTGATTAAATATGGAAGGCATAATGATTTGTAAATGCAAGTCAATTCCATCGCGGTGATCATAAATAACATCCGGTAAATATTTCACTCCAATTTCTTCACCGGTCATCTCAATATATTTTGCCCCTGGTACATCTTTGTCATATTCGATCATTGTTTCATAAGTATAATTAGCTACTTTTATTTTCATTTTTCCGTTTCTCCTAACAATTTTTCAACACATTCATCTAAATGTCTGACTACATTTTTAGCTGCTTCTTGTACTTCTTTGGGACTATAATCAAAAGTAAAACTATTATCTAAATATTCCAGCATACAGATATCATTATAAGAATCACCAATGCAGGCAAGATCATTTTTATCTACTTGATAATATTTCTGGATTATTTGAATTCCACTTTTTTTAGAACAATCTTTTGGGGCACAATCAATTGCATTAATGTTTTGAAATACTTCTAAATCTTCATATTTTTCTAACGTCTTTTTAACTTTACGAGCGTCAGCTTCATTTTTTAACAATAACGAAAAACTTAGTATTGTTTCACCATGCAATTGCTTTAATGATGTTAGTCTGGTAATTATCGGATTATCAAAATCCGCTTCGATATTTGCCATAAACAATTTGTCCACTGTTGCAATCAGCATTTCTATCCCTTGATAATGTTCATAGACATCTTTTATTGTGGCTAGAGCGATATCCTTTTTACTAATCACTTTAAAATCTTGATCCAAAACAATTGCCCCACTATTAACAATATAAAAATCAAATGTAAATTCACTAGAAGCAAAATCAGTTACCCCAATTAACGGTCTGCCGGTGCAAACTCCAAATTTATGACCATAAGATTGAAATTTCTTGATTGCTTCAAGATCATCCTGACGATAATTTTCTAACTGATGTTCAAAATATAATGTTCCATCAAAATCGCTCGCCAATATTTTCACACAAAACACCTCCTATTTAACTGCACCCTTTTTACATAACTTAATAATTTCTGCGTTAGTCAAATAACGCCATTTACCAGGCAATAAATTTAAATCTAATTCTAGTTCATTGAAAGCCACTCGTTTTAGTGCCACCACTTCATTATTACTACTTTTAAACATTTTTTTAATTTGATGATACTTACCTTCTTTAATCGTAAGAAAACAATGATACCGATCAATTATTTCTAACTTAGCTGGTAAACACTTGACTTTTTGATCAATGATTATCCCCCTAGCAAATAAATCAATCAATCCAAACTCTAGTTGCTTTTTGGTTGTTACTAAATACTTTTTAGCAACATGATGTTCAGGTAACAATAATTGCTTCGATAAACTTTTATCATCGGTAATTATCAATAAACCAGTTGTATCCTTATCTAACCTTCCTAAACAATAACAATCAGGTCGTTCGATCAAATCAATTACACAAGGGTATTTTTCATCATGATTAGCACATATATAACCTGCTGGCTTATTAATCATAATATAAGTAAACGGGTTTGCTTTTAATAATCTGTTTTGATAAACAATCTGGTCATCAAAAGCTACTAAATATCTAGGGTCTTTAATAATTTGTTTATTTACCATTATTTTCCCTTGTTTAATTATTTTTTTACAAAACGAAGCTTTACCCAAACCATTTTTCATTAGCACATAATATAAATCTTTCATTTTATCACCAGTATCTTCTTTTTATTAGTATATCACAATTAAAACAATGATAAGATAAAAATTCACTAATGATATTTAAAAGTTTAAGTATCAATGATATAATTTTTATAGCTAATCACACTTTTATAACCAATTTCAAATTACTGGAGGTGAATTTATGTCAAGAAGTTCTGGTGGCGGTAGGCGCAGCAGTGGTGGTTTTGGAGCCGGAAGATCATCAGGTGGTTTTTCTATGAATGGACATCGTTCAAGTCGAATGGCAAACCACAGCTCTAAACACTACCACCATCATACCTATATTCCAATTCGACCGTTTGGAAATCGCTATTATGGTTATGGCGGTAATTATGGCAATATTGGAGCAACAGCTATTTTGATTACCATCGGAGTTGTGTTAATAATGATTTTTAGTTTATTTTCAATGGGTAATTCTTCCAGTTCAGTCGCTAAAAATACTACCGAAAGAATACCCCTTAGTAATATTGTAACTAAAACCGACTGGTATCATGATGAATTAGGCTGGATTCGTAGTGAGAATCAACTGATTGAAGGCTTAGAACATTTCTACAATAAAACTGGTGTTCAACCGTATGTTATGTTGATTAGTTACAGTGATGATTACTGGACTAACGGCACTTTTAACAGCACCAATGCAATTAATTACCTAAATCAAGTTTATCAAGATAAGTTTAGTGATGAAGGTCATTTCATTTTCGCCTATTTCTCTTGTTTAAACGATAGCGAAAGTGAAATGAATGGTGAATTCCGCTATCTATCCGGCTATGCCGTTGATACGATCATGGACAATGAAGCTTGCAATATTTTTGAAGGATATTATGAAGAAAACTATTATAACACTTCGCTTTCAACCGAAGAGTTAATTAGCCAAACTTTTAGTGATACTGCAGATTCAATTATGTCAAGACCAACTAATTTCTGGGATTTTGCGAAAATTGGAATTATCGTTATTGCTGCAATTGTAATTATTATTGTAGTTTATAAACTTTATAAAGCGAAAGTAAAACGTGAAAAAGAAAAAGAAGAGTATGTAAAAGATATCTTAGACAAACCATTAGAAACTTTTGGTGAAGATACTAGTGAATTAGAAGAAAAATATAAATAAAAGGAGAAATTAAAATGGGAATTATTTCAAGATTTAAAGACATCATGTCAGCTAATATTAATGCATTATTAGATAAATGTGAAGACCCCGCAAAAATGATCGATGAATATATGCGCAAAGTTACTGAAGAATTAGCTGAAGTAAAAAAAGAAACTGCCGGTATCATGGCAGAAGAAAAAAGAGCAAAACGTGTACTTGAACAAAATGACCAGCAAATTACAAAATACGAAGAGTTAGCAAAAAAAGCTTTACTTGCTGGCAATGAAGATGACGCTAAAGTTTTCTTAAAGAAAAAACAATCTTATGTAACTAATGGTATTGAACTTCAAAAATCGTATGATATTGCTCATGATAATGCCGTTAAAATGCGTCAGTTACATGATAAATTAACTAATGATATTCAAACATTACAACAACGCCGCCAGGTTGTTAAAGCTAAAGTTGCTGTTGCTGAAACGCAAGAAAGAATTAATAAAGTTACTAGTTCTATGGATGCTGCCAGCGGATCAATGCGCGCTTTTGAACGAATGGAAGAAAAAGCCGACCGTATGCTTGATGAAGCTAATTCAATGGCTGAATTAAATGAAGAACCAACTGATTTAGCTGATGAATTAGAAGCTAAATACGCTAATGATGATCCATTAGTTGATGATGAATTAGCAAGATTAAAAAAAGAAATGGGATTATAATAAGCTCTAAATGAGCTTATTATTTTTTATTAAGGGCATATAAATGTTCATAAAAATCAATCACAAAACTGCGTTTTCCTCTTTGATAATAATTAACTAAATAATATATCACGATCAAGCCACCTACTAGGGCACAAAGCATATCAGTCAAAGAATCATGAACCCCAGTAGTATAATGATTAATACAATCATTATTAAACAAAATCAGCATTAAATATTCAAAAAACTCCCATAACAGGGCAATCGCTAAATTACTTGAAAAAGTAAATAACAACAAGATTTGATAATCACCTGGATCACTTATTTTCCGCTTATTTTTAAGCAAACAAAAAAGCGATATCATCAATAATGAAGCTAAAATCCCACTAAAAAAATGAACTATTTTATCAAAATAAGGATAATGATAACCATTTAACCCACTTCCAATAAGTGATGCTAGATAAATAAAAGTAATATTAACAATTTTAACTTCAATAGACATTTGCCATTTCAACAATTTAAAAACTGTAGGAATTAACCAGGGGGTAATAATAGCAACCAAGGTCATCATTAAAGCTTCCTGATCATTATTATTTAAATTAATTATCATAGCCATTATCACAGTTATGATATAAACAACAACCACACTATAAAAAACTATTTTTTGTTTCATTAAATAACCTTCTTTTACTAATATTATGACCAAATAATTCTTTTATAATATATGTAATAAAAACTATATTTTGATTAATTGGTTATTTAATAATTCTTAATATTTTTTTAAGCATCTTTTTAATATCTATTTGCTATGATTAATATAAAAGGAGGTCTTAGTATGAATCCTATCGTTGCAATTGTCATAATATCCATAATTGAACTAGTTGGTATTGGTATTTTTATCCATTATCGCCACAATGAATAGGATCATTGATCCTATTCATTTTATTCTTGTTTTTTCTTTTGTTGGAAAGATGCTATTTTAATATATAGAGCATTTGGTAAATAGCGTCCTAATGTCATAGCCACTTTCATTTTAACAGTTGGAATTATTACCACTTTACCCTGTTTCATTTTCTTTAAAGCATAACAAGCACAATAGTTGGCATCAATTCCTTTTAAAGCAAATTTAACTTTAGCCACATCATTAAATTCGGTATCAACAGGACCAGGACATAAACAGCTAAGATGAACTTGACTATGCTGTTCTTTTAATTCTCTAGCTATCCCTTGTGTCAATGAAGTTACATACGATTTACTAGCATAATAAGTTGCCATATGAGGACCAGCTGGCATTAATCCGGCCACTGAACCAACATTTAAAATATAGCCATGTTTATTTTTTTCCATTTTCGCTAACATCAATTTAGTTAAAAGATGTAAAGCTTTAACATTAAGATCAATCAT
>NZ_JAGHEW010000009.1 GCF_017889095.1 Thomasclavelia sp.
TATGTTAGCACAAATGCAACAGATCAGAAAATTAGGTCCGTTATCTGGAATTATGAAAATGATTCCTGGGATGCCTAAAATGCCAAAAATAGATGATGATGAATCACAAAGACGATTAAAAATGACAGAATCAATCATCTATTCAATGACCAAAGAAGAACGCCGTGATCCTAGCATCATTACTTTATCAAGAAAACAAAGAATTGCTAAGGGATGCGGTAAGGATATTGCGGATATCAACCGGTTATTAAAACAGTTTGAAGAATCTAAGAAAATGATGAAACGACTTGGTAATTTAGATCCTAATACAGGAATGCCAATGCCTGGCCGGGCTAAGAAAAACCCGCATGTAGGTAATGCTAATCGGAAAAAGGTTCGGCATAAAAAGAAAAAAAGATAAAAAATTAAAGGTGTTAAGCAAAAATGCTTGACACTCTTTTTTTATTGTGTTAAATTATCTAAGTCAAATTTAAAATAATTTATTAGGAGGAAATATAAATGGCAGTAAAATTAAGATTATTAAGAATGGGAGCAAAAAAATCTCCATACTATAGAATTGTTGCAGCTGATGCAAGAGCTCCAAGAGATGGACGTTTCATCGAATTATTAGGAACTTATGATCCTCGTTGCAATCCTGCAAAAGTTACAATTAAAGAAGAAGAAGTTTTAAAATGGTTAAATAATGGAGCACAACCATCTGATACTGTAAGAAGCTTATTATCTAAAGAAGGAATCATTAAAAAATTCGCTGATTCTAAACTTGGTAAATAGTTATGGATTACGCAAAGATTCTTAAAGATATCGCAATTGAATTAGTTGAAGATAAAGAACATTTAGAAGTTCGTCAAATGCCTTCATTGGAAGAAAATGTAATTGTCTTACATGTTTATTCTGCCAAAAGTGATATTGCGCGTTTGATTGGACGTAGAGGTGTTATGGCTAATTCGATTAGACAGTTAATGTCGGTAGCTGGTCGGATGACAGAAAAGAAATTAGATATTAAGTTTGAATCGTATGAATAAAAAAAGATGTGCCTGGCACATCTTTTATTGCATGGAGGTAAAATGGATATAATTAAAGTTGGTAAAATAGTTGGTACCCATGGATTAAAAGGTGAAGTGAAAATTCGCTCTAATAGTGATTTCGCAAATATTCGTTTTTCAAAAGGTAATGATTTGATCATTAAAGAAAAAAATCAGGAAATTACTTTAAAGATTATTTCATCAAGGGTTCATAAAGGTAATTATTTAGTTGCATTTGAAGATCATCAAAATATTAATTTAATTGAAAAATATGTTGGTCAAGATGTATATAGCTTTAAAGATGAACAGTTACTTGATGAAGATGAATATTTTTATACTGATTTAGTTGGTTTATTAGTAGTTACTACAAATGGAAAAGAAATTGGAAAAGTTAAATCTGTATATGATAATGGTGCTCATGATATTTTAGCGGTTGATTATCATGGTAAAAAAATTGCAATTCCTTATGTTGATGCCTTTATTAAAGATGTTGATTTAGATACAAAGATCATTAAAGTTGAATTGATTAAGGGATTTATTGATGAAGATTGATATTTTAACATTATTTCCAGAAATGTTCACTGGTTTTTTATCAACTTCAATTATTAAAAGATCGATTGATAAAGGATTAGTAACCGTAAACTTGCATGATTTTCGTGAGTTTTCTACTGATAAACATAAACACGTTGATGACTATCCTTATGGTGGCGGTCAAGGAATGGTATTGATGTGTGCACCCATTGTTGAATGTTTAAAAACACTGGCTGATGAAGAAAGCTTTATTATTTTAATGTCACCCCAAGGGGTTACTTTAAATCATGGTGTAGCTGTCGATTTGACAAGCAAAAAACATTTAATTATTATTTGCGGCCATTATGAAGGGTTTGATGAACGAATCCGTGATTATGTTGACATGGAACTATCTTTTGGTGATTATGTTTTAAGAGGTGGCGAACTTGGCAGCATGGTCGTAAGTGATGCAATTATTCGATTATTAGATGGAGCAATTAAGAAAGAAAGCCATCAGGATGATTCTTTTAGTCAGGGATTATTAGAATATCCTCAATATACTCGACCTTTTAGTTATGATGGAAATGATGTTCCTGAAGTGCTGCTAAGCGGGCATCATGAAAATATACGTAAATGGCGTAAATATCAAGCACTTCGTAAAACTTATCTAAAACGCCCGGATTTATTAGAAAAATATGAATTTGATCAAGAAAGCTTAGAAATGTTGAAAAAAATAAAAGAAAATGATTGAAAATCTAATTTAATTAATATATAATACACTAGTCGCAAGACGCAAATGTTCCGCTGGTTAATCGAATGAACATTGAAGACTATATTTGATAAAAGGAGAAAGAATAATGAATTTACAATTAGTAGAACAAATTACTAAAAAACAATTACGTAGTGATATCCCTCATTTTAAACCAGGTGATACTTTAAAAGTATACGTAAAAATTAAAGAAGGGGATAAATTTAGAATTCAGTTATTTGAAGGTGTATGTATTGCTAGAAAAGGTAGCGGAATTTCTGAAACATTCACAGTAAGAAAAATTTCATATCAAGTAGGTGTTGAAAGAATTTTCCCACTTCATAGTCCAATCATTGATCGTATTGAAGTTGCTAAAATTGGTAAAGTACGTCGTGCTAAACTTAATTACTTACGTGGTTTATCTGGAAAAGCTGCAAGAATTAAAGAAATTAGAAAATAGAAATGGGATGACCCATTTCTTTTTTTATGATTTTAAATCAACAGTTAAGATTGGAAAATAAGCTAATTTGTATTATCATAGTAAACATAGGGAGAGAATAATGATGGTTAAGAAAAAATATATTTTAAAAATTTTGATTCAGATATTAGTAATCGTTTTAATTACTACAGTTGTTTTTACTAAAGGAATCATTCCCGTTAAAATTGATGGCCAAAGTATGTACCCTAGTTTACATGATGGTGATATAGCTGTAGTTAATGCATTATTTAGTGATCGTGAACATATTAAGCGATTTGATATTGTTATCTTAAAATGTGAATTGTTAGATCGAGATATTGTCAAAAGGGTAATTGGATTACCAGGCGAGACGATTAGTTATCAAGACGATCGTTTATATATAAATGGAATTTATTATAAAGAAGAATTTTTAGATCAAGAATATATCCAGGAAGCTAAATTAAATTATCAAACCGAACATTTTACAAATGATTTTGAAGTAACTTTAAAAGCTAATGAAATCTTTGTTTTAGGTGATAATCGACTACATTCTAGTGATTCTAGAACATTAGGAACATTTAGTTATGATGATATAATCGGTAAAAATGGTTTGATTGTCTTTCCATTTAAAAATACTAAATTTATTGAATAGGTGGTGAAAAAATGGCTAAACAAA